>JAYUBX010000301.1:0-3931 GCA_043740665.1 Candidatus Neomicrothrix sp. | reverse complement strand
CACCGGACCGTGCAGGTAGGTGCCGACGATCCGGCCCGACATCGACACCGCTCCGTCGGTGCCGTCACCGTTGCCGACGCCGGTGATCACCCGACCGAGCGCGGACGAATCGGGCCCCACGACGGTGCGGCCGAGATGATTTTCGAATCCGGTGAGCACGACCTCTTCGGCCGCCAGCGGACCCGCCTCACCCTCGGTGATGCACTCGCCGACCGCTCGATGGCTCAGCCGGTCGCTGACACAGTCGAGCAACCCCAGCCCGGCACGCGGCTCGCCGTCGGATCCGGTGAAACGGTGACCGAGCAACTGAAGCCCCGCGCAGACCCCCAACACCGCCGCGCCCTGGTCGACCACGGTGAGCAGATTATCGAGCAGGCGTCGATCGTCGAGCAGGGCGAGCTGTGAACGATCCTCGCCACCACCGATCACCAGCACCTGCACGTGGGCAGGGATGTCGGCCCCCGGTCCGAGGGGAACGATCTCGGCGGGCCGGCCGCGCCACCGCAGTCGTTGGGTGAGCACCACGGCGTTGCCGGCGTCGCCGTAGGTCCCGAGCAGATCGGGACGCACCAGGCCGACCCCAACCGGAGCAGCAGTCGACATGACCGGGTAAATCACGCGCTCACCGACCCCGGGCCAGTGTCGCCCGAGCCTGCTGAAAGGCGCTGTAGTTGGCGATCAGGTGCACCGAACCGGGACCCACGATCGCCGCCGCGTCGCGCAATGACGTGGCCTCCCGAGCATCGACATCGGCGTGGGCCAGACGCACCGCCAGATCGCTCGACCGTTCGCCGAGGCACACGACCGTGCGGTAGCGGATCTGATCGAACGGCACATCCCAGATCCACGACGGGTCACGTCCGTCTTCGGCGCGGGCGTTGAAGGCCAGGATCACCGGCAGGGAATCAGCGCCGATCACATCGAGGGTGTCACGCCAGCCAGCCGGGTTCTTGGCCAGGTGCAGACGCATCTCGGTCTGGCAATAGGTTGAGACCTCGTAGCGGCCCTCGACACTGCGAAGCCCGCTCCACGAATCGATGGCGTCGGCCATGGGCAGCCCGAGCTGGTCGATGGCGGCCAGCGCCATGACCGCGTTGGCCCGCACCGAGCGGCCAGGCAGCGCCAGCCCCAGATCGCGGCGCCACGATCCGACCTCGACGACATCACCGTCCAGCGTGATGCCACAGACCGGACGGCGGCGATCGCATTGGCTGCAATGCCAGCCGGTCGTCGCGAAATCGATCACGCCACCGCACCAGAGGCACGTCGCGGCGTCGGTGGTCCACGACAGCCCCGCCGCGACCCACGTCACGTCGGCGTCACCGACGGCGTAGACGACGAGCGGATCATCGGCATTGGCCACCACCACCCGCGGCGGGTTTTCGGCGATGGCGGCGCGCCAACGGTCGGCCAGGGCCGACACCTCGTGCATACGGTCGAGTTGGTCGCGTGACAGGTTGAGCAGCACCAGCACGTCGGGCCGAAGCGTCTCGAGGGCCCACGGCACCACCGCCTCGTCGATCTCGAGCACGGCAGTCGTCGCGTGCGGCCGACCCATGAGCGCGCCCACGACCCCGTTGGCCAGGTTGGCACCGGTTCGATTGGTGGCCGGTGGCGAGCCCGGCATGGCGTCGGCGATCAGGCGGGTCGTGGTCGTCTTGCCGTTGGTTCCGCTGACCGCCACCACCCGCATGTCCTCGGCCAGCTCACCGGCGATCTGTGGATCGATGCGTTGGGCCAGTGCGCCGCCCACGACCGAGCCCTCGCCCAATCGAGCCGCTCGCGACAGCAGGGTTGCGGTGCGCCCGCCGAACCGCGCCAACCGGTGAGCCGCCGACCGGGTCGACGGGACCGCGCCGCACTCGGGACGGGGGGCTATCGGCGCGTACGAACCCATGACCTGCTCCTATCGGGGGGACCCCCAACGGTAGAGAGGCACTGGTCTGCGCAGGGTCCGCCCCCGGTCAACTGAGGGCAAAATGTCGTCCGATACCGGCGATCGTCATGCCGGTGGCCCCTACGCTTCGCCCTATGAGCGGTGAACGGGTGCTGGTGGTCGAGGATGACCAGTCGATCGGCACCGGTCTGATCCAGGCGCTGCGCAATGCCGAACACGACGCCACGCTCGTACCCACCGGCGCCGCGGCCCTCGAGTCACTCGAGACCGAACTGCCCGAGCTGGTGCTGCTCGATCTCGGCCTGCCCGACATCGACGGCATCGACCTGTGTCGACAGATCCGTGACCGCTGGCCCGATCTGCGCATCGTGATCCTCACCGCTCGCAGCGACGAGATCGAGATCGTGGTCGGCCTCGACGCCGGCGCCGATGACTACCTGGTCAAGCCGTTTCGATTGGCCGAGCTGATGGCACGGGTACGGGCCCATCTGCGGCGGCCATCGTTCTCGAACGCCGAGCAGCTCACGTCACGAGACCTCATGGTCGAGGTCGGACCGAGACGGGTGTGGCTCGATGGGACCGAGCTCGAACTGCGGCCCAAGGAGTTCGACCTGCTCGTCTTCCTCATGGCTCGCGCCGGGCAGGCGGTCTCGCGAGAGGAGATCATGGGCGAGGTGTGGGACGAGCACTGGTACGGCTCGACCAAGACCCTCGACATGCACATCTCGATGTTGCGGCGCAAGATCGGCGACGACGACCAGCGCCGCATCAGCACCCTTCGCGGCGTCGGCTACCGCTTCGAGGCCCCGTGACCCGGCGGATCGCCCGGGCGATCCTGCTGGTCACCATGTTCGCGGTGGTCGCCTTCGCCCTGCCCCTTGCCTATGTCGCCGATCGGCTCTATCACGACGAAGCGGTCAACCGCCTCGAACGGGCGGCCACGGTGGCATCACGCGATGTGTCGTCGCTGTCGCTCAACGAGGGCGACCCGATCGACATTCCGCCCGACAGCGACGGCGTCCGGCTCGCGGTGTACGACCCCGTGGGCCAGTTACTGAAGGGTAATGGGCCGACCACGGCCGACAGCCAGGTGACCGGTGCCGCGTCGGGCAATGTCAGCGATGGCCAGGTCGGCAACCAACTGGTGGTCGCCGTACCGGTCAGCGCCGATAATCGCGTCGTCGCCATCGTGCGAGCCGCCGTCCCGATGGACGTCGTATCCGACAAGGTCGAACGAGCCTGGTTGGCCATGGCTGGGCTCGGCGGTGGCGTCCTGGTCGTCGCCGGTGCGCTGGCCATCTTCGAGGGCCGCCGGCTCGGGCGCCCGGTGCGCGAGCTCGCCAAGGCCACCACCAAGCTCGGCCACGGCGATTTCACGGTAACGGTGGCCCCGTCGGGTGTCGCCGAGATCGACGATGCCGGCACCGCCGTCGAAGCCACCGCGCAGCGGCTGGGCACGATCCTGGCGCGCGAGCGAGCCTTCAGCTCGGACGCGTCGCATCAACTGCGCACCCCGATCACCGGCCTGCGATTGCGGCTCGAAACCGCCCTCGCTACCACCGGACCCATCGACGCCACCACCCTCGGCGAAGCGCTGGCCGATGTCGACCGGCTCGAATCGACCATCGACGACCTGCTCATGCTGGCCCGTGACGCCGGGCGATCCGATCAGCGGGTCACGCTGGCGCCCGTCCTCGACGAGATCGAGCGCACGTGGCAGCGACCCCTTGCTGCGCAGGGCCGCCAACTGCGCCTGGCGGTCGATCCCGCGCTCCGACCGGTCGACATGTCCGAGGCGGCGCTGCGTCAGGTGCTCGAGGTGCTCGTCTCCAACGCCGCCGCTCATGGTCAGGGGACGGTCACGATCCGGGCTCGGCCGGTGCCCGGCGGAGCCGCCATCGACGTCGACGACGAGGGCACCATCCCGGCCGGCGATCCCGAGCGGCTGTTTCGCCGTCGTTCGCCCGACGCCAAGGGCTCGGGCATCGGCTTGGCGCTGGCCCGGTCGCTGGCCGAGGCCGAGGGTGCTCGTCT
>JAYUBX010000300.1:0-10382 GCA_043740665.1 Candidatus Neomicrothrix sp. | reverse complement strand
ATCATGGCCCTCACGCGGGGCGACTGAATGTCTGCGGCAACGCTGGTCGACACCAACGTCTTGCTCGATGTGCTCACCGAGGATCCCCTGTGGTTCGGTTGGTCGGCGGCGGCGCTCGCCGAAGCTGGCGAGTCGGGGCCGCTGTGGATCAATCCGATCATCTACGCCGAGGTATCGGGGCAGTTCTCGCGGATCGAGGACCTCGAGATGGCCCTGCCGACGCAGGACTATCGCCGGGCTCAACTTCCCTGGGAAGCGGCGTTTCTCGCCGGCAAGGCCTTCGTTCGCTACCGGCGCAGCGGCGGGACGAAGGCATCGACGCTGCCGGATTTCTACATCGGGGCCCACGCGGCCGTCGCCGACGTGGCCCTCTTGACTCGCGACGGAGGTCGCTACCAGACCTACTTCCCGACCGTGGAACTCATCACGCCCAGCTCCTGACGGCGTCCAGAATCAGCCGCAGTGTCCGGTCAGACGCGCTCGATGATGATGGCGGGGGCCATGCCGCCGGCGGCGCACATGGTGATGAGCCCGAACTGGCCATCGGTGCGCTCGAGCTCGTCGAGCACGGTGCCGATGAGGATCGCTCCCGTCGCGCCGATGGGATGGCCGAGGGCGATGGCCCCGCCGTTGACGTTCACCTTCTCGCGGTCGAGGTCGAGCTCGCGAATGGCCCGCTCGACGACCACCGCGAACGCTTCGTTGATCTCGAACAGATCGATGTCGGCGAGGGTGAGGCCGGCTCGGCCCAGCACCTTGCGGACGGCGGGAACGGGAGCGTTGAGCATGAGGGTCGGGTCGTCGCCCATGTTGGCCGTGGCGACGACGCGGGCCCGGGCGTTCAGGCCGTGGGCCTTGGCGTAGCCCTCGCTGGCCATGAGGACCGCGGCGGCACCGTCGACGACACCCGACGAGTTGCCGGCATGGTGCATGTGCTGGATGTCGAGGTCGGGGTACTTCTGGTTGATCAGCTCGCGGAAGGTCGGGAAGTCCTCGTGGCGGTAGTCGGCGATGGCGGGGAAGCTCGGGGCCAGCGCGGCGAGCGCCTCGGCGGTGGTGCCGGGCCGGGGGAACTGCTCGTGGTCGAGCGCAAGGGTGCCATCGAGGTTCAGCACCGGGATCAGGCTGCGATCGAAGCGCCCCTCGGCGATCGCCTGAGCGGCGCGGGCCTGGGACTCGGCGGCGAGGGCATCGAGTGACTCACGCGAGATGCCGTCCATCGTGGCGATGGCATCGGCACACACCCCTTGATGTGATTGCGGGTGGATCGACTGCAGGTGGGCGTTGTTGGCGCCCATCGGTAGCAGCCCCTTCTTCGGCAGGGACATCATCTCGGTTCCGCCGCCGATGACGAGGTCCTCCATGCCGGCCATGATGGCGTTGGCGGCGATGTTGTTGGCGGTGATGCCCGAGCCGCAGAACCGATCGAGCGTCATGCCGCTGGCGCGCACGTCATACCCCGCGTCGAGGGCGGCCATGCGGCCGAGGTCACCGCTCTGCTCGCACACCTGCGAGCTGGTGCCCCACACGATGTCGTCGACATCCGCGGTGTCGAAGTCGTTGCGTTCGGCCAATGCTTCGAGGACGGTGCGGGCCAGGTGCTGGGGGTGCAGGTGGGCCAGTGCACCCTTGCCGGGTTTGCCGACGCCGCGAGGGGTGCGGCACGCGTCGATGATCAGGGCGTCAGGCATGAGGTGTCCTTCGTACGTAGGTCCGGACGGGCGTCGGTCCGGCGGATCAACAGCATGGCCCGCCGACGTCGTCGCCGTGCGAAGCTCTCGCCTGACCGCACGTCTGACTCCCCCAAGGAGCACGATCCCGTGAGCCGTACCTCCCACCGAACCGCTCGATTGCGCCGCCTGACGGTCGCTGCCGCCGGCCTCGCTGCGGTCGGAGCCGTCGGCCGGTCGGTGGTGCGGCGCCGCCCCGCGGTGCAGCCCGTCGTGGCCGACCTGCGCACGCCGGTGCTCTACCTGCCCCTGTCGCTGCGCAGCGAGCGCGTCCTTCGCGCCGTGCGGGCGTTGCCGGCTCCAGTGCTGCCTACCCCAGCCGACGTCACGGTCGGGTTCCGCACCATCACCACCAGTGCGGGCGGTCAGCTACGCGTCGTCACCTACGAGCGAGCCGACCGTGCCGACCAGACCGGCGCTCTGCTGTGGATCCACGGCGGCGGCATGGTGCTCGGTACACCCGAGCAGGGCCATCCACTCTGCGGCCGCTGGGCCGACGAGCTCGGCATCCTGGTCGTGAGCGTCGACTACCGACTGGCGCCCGAGCACCCGTTCCCCGACGGACTCGAGGACTGCTACGCCGCGGTGGCTTGGCTGCACGACCAAGCCGCCGACCTTGGGGTCGACCCCGGTCGCATCGCCGTCGGCGGGGACAGTGCCGGCGGGGGGCTGGCTGCCGCGCTCAGTCAGATGGCGAGGGATCGGGGCGGTCCTGGCATCTGCTTCCAGCTGCTCGAATACCCGATGCTCGACGACCGCACCGTCCTTCGCGCCGACCACGACGGAACCGGGGCGTTCGTCTGGACGCCGGCCTCCAACCGCTTTGCCTGGACGGCCTACCTCGGTCGGCCCCCGATCGACAGCGGGGCCCCGCCCTACGCCGCGCCGGCCCGGACCGAAGATCTGTCGGGCCTGCCGCCCGCATGGGTAGGGGTCGGCGAGCTCGATCTGTTCTACGCCGAGGACGTGGATTATGCCGATCGACTGCGATCGTCGGGCGTGGCCTGCGACCTGTACGTCGAGCCCGGGATGTATCACGGGGCCGACGCGATCCGATCCAAGGCGCCGACCTCGATGCGCTTTCGCGACCGGATGACCGCCGCCCTCGCCGGTGGCCTCGGTGTGGATCAGCCGGCCGCCCGAGCGCAACGGCTGAATCGGGCACCGTGACCAGCCCTTTGCTCGAGACCAAGTTCCACGTCCCCAGCCGGCGACGCGGAGTGGTGACGCGGGCAAGGTTGAGCGATCGTCTGAGCCGCGGTCGGCAGTCGGCCCTCACCCTCGTATCGGCGCCGGCCGGTTTCGGCAAGACGACGCTGCTGACCGACTGGTTGGCCACCGAATCGGTCGAGGGACGGGCCACGGCCTGGCTCTCGCTCGACCCACGTGACAACGATCCGGCGCTGTTCTGGACGTACCTCGTTGCCGCGCTGCAAACCGCGACACCTGATGTTGGTGCCTCGGCGCTGGCGCTCTTGCAATCACCCCAGTCGTCCCTCGAAGCCGTCCTGGCGACCTTGCTCAACGAACTCAATGCCATTGCTACCTCAACGAGATGATGGGACTGGATCTGACCGTCCAGGACGTCGCCGCTCTCGAAGATCGCACCGAAGGCTGGATCGTCGCCCTCCAGCTCGCCGCGCTCTCGATGCAGGGTCGCGACGACGCTGCCGGCTTCATCGCGAGCTTCGCCGACGTGCTGCGGGCGCGACTGCTCGACGAACAGCCCGACCAGGTCGCGGTGCGGCACCGCCGGGCCAGCGACTGGTACGAGCAGAACGGCGACCCGGCCGAGGCGATCCGCCACGCGACCACAGCGGGCGACGTCGAACGAGCGGCGGACCTGATCGAGCGGGCCATCCCCGAGATGGTGATGGCCCGCCAGGAGGTCACCGTGCGAGGCTGGCTCGAAGCGCTACCCGTCGAAATCTTCGCCGTTCGGCCCGTGCTGAGCATGGGGTTCGTCGGGGCCCTGATGGCGAGCGGCCAGTTCGAGGGTGTCGAGGATCGCCTGCGCGACGCCGAGCGCTGGGTCGGGCCAACGACCGACGGTGCGCCCCGAGTCCGGTCGGCCGAGATGATCGTCGTGGACGAGGATCGGTTTCGTGGCCTGGCGACCTCGATCGCCGTCCACCGGGCGGGAATGGCCCTGATGGCCGGCGATTCGGCCGGCACCATGGCCCACGCCCGACGGGCCCTCGATTTGGTCGCGCCGGACGATCATCTCGAACGGGGGGCGGCATCCGCGCTGCTGGGACTCGCGTACTGGACGAGCGGTGACCTCGAGGACGCGCACCGTTGGTACGCCGACGGCATGGCCAGTCTCGAGCAGGCGGGGCACGTGGCGGACATGGTCGGTTGCGCGCTGGCCGTGGCCGACATCCAAATCGCGCAGGGTCGGCTCGGCGACGCCATGAGCACCTTCGAGCGCGCCCTGCAGGTGGCGTCCACATCGCCGGCAGTCGTGCTGCGGGGAGTGGCGGACATGCACGTGGGCATGACCGAGCTGTTGCGAGAGCGCAACGATCTCGATGGCGCCCGGCAGCACCTGCGGGCGAGCATCGAGCTGGGTGAGCACGCCGGCCTGCCGCAGAACGCTTATCGCTGGCAGGTGGCGATGGCTCGGGTGCAGCAATCCGAAGGCGACTTTGATGGTGCCATCGAACGGCTCGACCAGGCCGAGCGCGTGTACGTCGGTGATTTCTTCCCGAACGTGCGGCCGGTCGCCGCCGTGCGGTCCCGGGTGCGGGTGGCACAGGGGGAGCCGCCGAGGCGCTCGCTTGGGCCCGTGAGCGCGAGCTCTCCGTCGATGACGACCTCGGCTTCCCGCGCGAGTACGAGCACATCAGGCTCGCCCGCGCCCGGCTGGCCCAACCTGCACGGGATGACGCGATCCGGTTCCTCGATCGCCTCTTGGCGGCCGCCGAAGCGGGCCACCGGACGGGAAGCGTCATCGAGGTCCTCATCCTGCAGGCGCTCGCTCACCAGGAGCACCGGGACCTGCCCGCCGCGCTCGAGTCGCTCGAACAGGCGCTGACGCTGGCCGAACCGGAGGGCTACGTGCGGGTCTTCCTGGACGAGGGTCCTCCCATGGCTGCGCTGCTACGCGCCGCCGATCAGCAAGGGGTCGCCCGCGACCACGTCCGACGGCTCGTGGCTGGTGCGGGCGCTCCCGGGCCGAGCGTCGGCGGCCCGAGCAGCCCTCTGCACCGCGGCCTGGTCGAGCCACTGAGCCGCCGTGAACTCGAGGTGTTGCGGTTGCTTCGCACCGACCTGAGCGGACCCGACATCGCCCGCGAGCTGATCGTGGCGGTGAACACCATGCGGTCGCACACCAAGAGCAGCTACACCAAGCTCGGCGTGAACAGCCACCGAGAAGCGGTGCGCCGGGCCGAGCAGCTCGACCTGTAGTCACGCCCCGCACGAATCACCTCGTCAATCACCACGTGTGGTGATGCGCCCTCACCACGTTGCTTCGTACCTTGCCCCGTACCAACCAAGCAACAGCGAGGCTGACCAATGCCGGCAGACGACAGCACCAGGTCTGAGTACGAGATCCGGGTCAAGGGACACCTCGACGGCCGGTGGGCATCCCAGTTCTCGGGATTGTGCCTCAGCAACGAGGACGACGGCCCCACCGTCGTCCGCGGTCCGGTCGTCGACTAGGCCGCATTGCATGGCCTGCTGCAGCAGTTCCGCGACATGGGACTGCCACTGCTTTCGGTCACACCGGCCCGAGTCGACGGCTCTGGTGCACCCACCACCGACCCCTGCTACCCGAACCCACGAAAGAAGAACCGGACATGACCGCTGTGCTGACCACATCCACCAGGCGAGTCCCGATGAGTGCCAGGAGAAAGACCGCCCTCGCCGGCGGCGTGCTCTATCTCGTCACCTTCATCACGTCGATCCCCGCTCTGGCCCTGAAAGACTCGGCGCGGAACAACCTCGACTTCATGCTGGGCTCGGGGAGCGCCACCGCCGTCACCTGGGGCGCCGCCCTCGACGTCGTCTTGGCCCTCGCTTGCATCGGCTGCGGGGTGGTGCTGTACCCCGTGACCAAACGGCAAGTCGCCGGTCTCGGCTACGTCACCTCTCGCCTGCTCGAGGCCGCCATGATCTTTGTCGGTTGCCTGATGCTCTTCACCATGGTGACCCTGCGCCACGACCTGGCCGGCGCCACCGGGGCCGAAGCGGTCTCGCTGGTCACGACCGGCAAGTCACTGATCGCGATCCACAACTGGACCTTCCTGCTCGGACCCGGCCTCATGGCCGGCGTGAACGCGGTGTGTCTCGGCTCGGTCATGTACCGACTGCGACTCGTGCCTCGGATGATCCCCCTGGTGGGCCTGATCGGCGCTCCGCTGCTCATCGCGTCGTCGTTCGCCACCATGTTCGGGCTCTGGGACCGGACGTCGACCATTGCCGGGGTCGTCACCGTCCCGGTCGCCCTCTGGGAGCTGTCGCTCGGTCTCTGGCTCACCTTCAAGGGGTTCAACCCGTCACCAATCGTCGAGGGCGACCGGCCTTCGTCTGCGGCCCAGGCCCCCGCAACGCCCGTCGCGGTCTGACTGCCTGCGGGCGAAGAATCGGCTCGACATCGTGGCGTGGCTCAGAGCCCGAACTGGTCGCGTGGCCGTACGAGAAAGGTGACGACGAGGGCGATCAGCGACGCCACAACGAGCGCGATGGCCGGAAAGAAGCTGCGGTAGTCGAGGAACGTCCCGATCGGCGGATTGCCGGGCGCGGTGTTCCGGAAGGCCGACAGGGCGAAGATCAAGGAGCCGAGCCACGCCAGGTGCCGGGTCTCCCACGCTCGTTGGCGCAGCACCACGGCGAGCACCACGCCCACCGCGGCCAGGGCGACGAGCCAGTTGATGACCATCATGGCGATGGCCCATGACTTGGTCTGTTCCGGCCGCGGATGGCGCGGTCGCGCCCTCGACATCGAAACCGTTCGCGCTCGACTCGCCGATGACGGCGAAGGGCAGGGTCGGCTGGGCGAAGGCCTCGCTGAGCGTGCGCTCGGTGCCGGCGGCGACCTGAAAGCCGGTAGTGGTCGTGTAGCGGTCGAACGGATAGCTCTATACCTCGCCCGCAGTGGCGTCGAGCACCACCGAATAGGTGGCGGGCAGGGCGTCGCCGTACACCTTGATCGGGGGGAGTCCGCCGATGTCGGTGTAGATCACGGCGCCGTCGACCGGGAACACGTCAGCGTGGCCCGGCACGACCTGGATCCGGGCCGTGAACGTACCGGCGGCGGCGTTCACGGCGTCGATCTTGATGCCGATCACCACGGCGGCGCCGGCGGGTGACTGCTGGATTCCGGTGATCCGGCTGGTGGGATCACCCGACGAAATGGTGAGGGCCACGAGGGCCGCCACCAGCACGAGCGCCCCGGCGAGCGCCATCGCGATCCATCGTGAGGGACTCAGTCGGGCGGACACCAACCGAGACTATGCACCCCGGGCCGCCACGCCGGCCCTGGTGCCGAGGTCCGCACCGCCGGGCGGATGAGAAGCTGCGGGCGTGCTCAGCCAGGCGATAGGTGACCTGCTCCCCGTCGCGGCGGCAGTGGCGCTCAGCCCGATTCCAATCATCGCCATCGTGCTGGTCCTCGACAGCCGTCGGGCGCGAGTCAACAGGCCGGCGTTCGCGTTGGGTTGGGTTGGGTTGGGTCGTCGGACTGGCTGTGATGAGCGTCGTCGTGGTGTGCTTGGCGGGCGGGTCGAGCGATCCCGACAGCCACGTTGCGACCGGCGTCAACGGGCTGATGGTTGCCATCTGGGTGGGGCTGCTGGTGATGGCCGGCCGGCAGTGGCGGAAGCGACCCAAGCGAGGCGAGGACGCGGTGATGCCCGGTTGGATGACTGGCATCGAGTCGGTTTCGCCGGTCAGGGCGGTTGGCCTCGGGCTGGCGCTGTCGGCCGCCAATCCGAAGAATCGGGCGCTGACCATGACGGCGTCGGCTTCGATCGCCCGGGCCGGACTCGACAGTGCTGACCAGACCATCGCTGTTGCCACGTTCGTCGCCATCGGTTCGGTGACGGTGGTGTCGGTGCGGTGCTGTTCTTCCTCGTGGCTCCTCGTCGGGCGGTGCGACCGCTCGGCGCCATTGGTGCGTTCATCGCCGACAACAACGCGACGATCATGATGGTGATCCTGCTGATTCTGGGGCTCAAGGTCCTCGGCGATGCCCTCAGTGGTTTTGGATCCTGACCTGGTCATCACACTTCCCTAACAATTGGCTCCGACGATGTCAGGCAGTTGTCAGCACCCGCGGTCCCCGAGGAGTCCCCCATGCGCAAGATCCTGGTTGGTTCAGCCCTGGCCATAGCCGTCGGCATCAGCGCCCTCGGGGTGGCCGCCATCGACCCGGTGGGTGCGGTCAGTGCGGCCGTCACCGGCAGGGCCCACGCCCATCCTGGGCCGCTCGAACAGACCCTCGACGATCTGGTCGGCAAGGGCACCATCACCCAGAGCCAAGCCGACGCCGTGACCTCAGAGGTGCAGGCCAAGCGCGAAGAAGGGTGGGCCAAGCGACCGCGTCTGGGCAAGCAACTGGTCACCTCGGCCGCCGAGCAATTGGGCATGGATCCCAAGGATCTGCTCACCGAGCTGAAGTCGGCCAAGTCGATCGCCGATGTCGCCCACGAGAAGAACGTCGATCCGCAGACCATCATCGACAAGATCGTCGGCACCCTCAACGGCCAGATCGATGCTCGAGTGGCGGCCCACAAGATGGACCAGGCCAAGGCCGACGTCATGAAGCAGAACCTGCCGGCCCGCGTGACCGAGTTCGTCAACAAGGTCCGCGGCGACGGAGCCAGGCACGACGCCCAGTCCGAGCCGCCCACCACCGACTCGACCACCACCATTGCCGCGACCCCGTCGGGCACGACCGGCAACTGAATCGGCGTGCCTCGGCCGTCAGTCCTGACCGTAGAACACTCGCTCGACCACTCGGCGGGCTCGGCGGGTGACCCGGCGATAGCTCTCGCGTAGTTCGGTGGCGGTCAGGTCCAGCGAACGGGCCAGCCACAGCAGTTCGTCGGGACGGTTCGGTAGCGCGTCTCCCGGAGCGCTGTTGACCAGGAACCACCGATTGCGGGTGCGTTCGCAGAACCGGTAGGCCTCGATCAGGATGTCGGCGTCATCCGGATCGAGCGCATCGGCGCGTACGAGTCGTTCGAGCGCGTCAACGGTGCTGGTGGCGGCGACGCCGTGGCGCAGCTGCAGGAGCTGGGCGGTGAACTCGATGTCCGATAATGAGCCGCGGCCGAGCTTCAGGTGGAACGCGGGATCTTCGCCGGTGGGAATTCGCTCGCGCTCGATGCGTGCCTTCATCCGCCGGATCTCGCGAGTGTCCTCGGCCGAGAGGCCCCCTTGGCGGACGACGGGGTCGAGTTGGTCGAGCAGTCGCCATCCCAGTTCGTGGTCGCCGGCGACCGGCCGAGCCCGCAGCATGGCTTGGCGCTCCCAGACCTGGGCGTAGCTCTCCCAATACGAACGAAACGCCTCGAGGCTGCGAGCCATCGACCCTTGGCGACCCTCGGGCCGCAGGTCGGCGTCGATCTCGTAGATGCGTTCGGCCGGGGTCGCGCCGCCGACGAACCGCAGCAGACCGGTGGCGATGCGGTCGGCTTCTCGATAGGCCGACCCGGTGCCGTCGAAGACGAAGATCACGTCCAGGTCGCTGGCGTAGCTCAACTCGGCACCGCCGAACCGTCCCAGGGCGATGACCGCGAACGGCACGGTCGGCGCCAGCGACGTGAGCGCGGCCTCGACAGTGGCTTCGGCGAGCGACGTGAGGTCACGACCGACGGTGCCCACATCGGCAGCACCCAGCACATCGCGAGCGGCCACCCCGATGCGGTGACGATCGTTCCAACGGCGCAGCGCCTCTTGCCGCGCGGTGGCATTGGTGCGCCAGGTGATGAGCTGCGACGCCGACTCGACCAGCTCAGCGCGGGGTCGGGTGGCCAACCGGTCGGGCTCGGGCAGCCGTGCGACGAGATCGGGGTTGCGGGCGAGGACGTCACCGAGCAGGCGGCTCGTGCCGAGGATCGTGCACAACCGTTGGGCGGCCTCGGGTGACTCACGGAACGCTTCGATGAGGGTGGCTTGCCGTTGTGGTCCGGTGAGCAGATTGCGCAGCTGCAGCAGCCCCAGATCGGGATCGGGCGACGACGAGAGCCAGTCGAGCATCAGCGGCAGCATCTGCTGCATCAGCCGGCTCGATCGGTTGAGCCCACGAGTGAGCTCTCGGACCGCAGCCTGGGTGCGCAACGCGTCGGTGAAGCCGAAGGCCTGCAATCGGGCCACTGCGGCTTCGGGGCTCAAGGCGCCGTCGCCCGTGGCGAATGCTTCGAGCAGTGGTCGGAAGTAGACGCGTTGGTGGATCGTTCGCACGGCGAGCTGGTGCTGGCGAAGCACCCGCTCGAACTGGTCGGACGCGGTGCCCTCGGGAGCATCGCGATAGCCGAGCACCCGGGCGAGATGATCGAGCGCGCCGGGGTTGGTCGGCACCTTGTGCACCTGTTGCTCGTCGACGAGCTGCAGGCGATGTTCGACCGTGCGCAGCAAGGTGTAGGCGTCGGCGAGCCGGACGCCGTCATCGGTATCGATGTACCCGGCGGCCGTCATCTCGGC
>JAYUBX010000299.1:0-3978 GCA_043740665.1 Candidatus Neomicrothrix sp. | reverse complement strand
GCCGCCGTGGAAGGCCACCGGGACCCCGAGCCGCTCGATCTCGGCCCACAGCGGGTCGTAGGCCGGGTGGTGCCAGGGTCGGCGGTTCACGGCCGCGGGCGGCAGGAAGATCGCCTTGAAGCCGAGCTGCTCGACGCACCGCCGGGCTTCGAGTACCGCTCCGGGTATGTCGTGGGCGGCCACCATGCCCGCACCGAACATGCGGTCCGGCGCGTGGTCGCAGAAGTCCCTCAGCCAGTCGTTGTAGGCCCGGGCGATCGCCGTGGCGAACTCGAGTTCGAGGCCGTCGTTGGTGGCCGCGGTAGCGTGCCGACTGAGCGGCGAGGAGGGCACCATGTCGGAAGGATCTCCATACGCGGGAGACACGGCCATCGTGTTCGGCGGAACCAGCGGGATCGGCGCGGCCACCGCCCTGTTGCTGGCCGAGCGGAGCCCGGCGGTCACGGTGGTCAGTCGACGCGAGCCCGAGGGCGAGGCCACCGCGGAGCGCTGTCGAGCGGCCGGCGCCGCCGCTCAGTACGTCGCCGGAGACGTCACCGATGACGGCCAAGTCGCGGCGGCCGTGGCCACCGCGACTCGCGCCCACGGTCCGCTCACGATGGCAGTGAACAGCGCCGGCACCGACGTGTCGGCTCCGTTCACGGACCTGACCGACGCCGACGTCGCCACCTTGTTCTTGATCAACACCGAAGGGTTGTGGCGTTGCGTCAAGCACGAGATCGCGGCGATGGTCGAGACCGGTCGGGGTTCGATCGTCAACGTCAACTCGATCGCGTCGTTGGTACCCGTTCTGGGCAACTCGCTCTACGGCGCCAGCAAGAACGCCGTCACCGGCATCACCCAGTCAGCCGCCTACGAATACGCGGCCGCCGGCATTCGGGTCAACGAGACGGCGCCGGGCACGACTCGCACGCAGGTACTCGAGGACTTCTTGGCCCAGTCCACGGGTGACACGGTGACCGCGGAGCAGCTCGCCCGGTGTGTGGCCCTGGCTATCTGGCCGAACCTCGGGAGCAGGCCACGGCCATCGCCTTCCTCCTGTCGAACGACGCCTCGTTCGTCACCGGCGCGACGCTGCCCGTCGACAGAGCACGAGCAGCCGGTCAGCGCGGACGAGACTTGCGTCGCAGGAAGCCGCTGATCGCGAACCGACGATCGGCGAACCTGCCCGACGGACTGCAGATGGGTCGCACCTCGTGGCGCGTCGACGACGGATAGATCACCAAGGTGTTGTCCACTGCGGGCAGGTCGAGGTAGGACTCAGCCGGCACGCGGGCACCACCGACCTGGTGCCAATCGAACAGGCGGAGTTCACCACCGCTGAAACCCAGTGGAGAGGCATGAAAGTGGTAGACGAAGGTGAGTTCGCGACGGTCCAGGTCGGCGTCGGGATAGCCGTTGTCATGGTGGGCGATCAAGAAGTCACCATCTCCATGAGCCGACAACACCGTGTCGACCGGGCCGAGGTTGGGGTGTCCACCCCGAAGTAGTCCTCCAAGTCGTCACGGTGATCGCGCACACGAGCCTCGATCAACCGGGCGAAGGTGGGGAAATGGTCGAGCACCAACGAGCGGCGAAAACCGCTGCTGTCCTCCCCGTCCGGCCGGAAGTTCCGCGCTTGGCGATTGACATAGGTGAGCAGCCGACCGTGATCGTCCGGTCCGAGCACATCGCCGTAGCGCTGGAAATCAGCGGCGATCACCCGCTGGCCCGGGGTCCCCGCTTCAAGGTCGGACCCGTTGACCCGAACAGGCGGATCGGTGATGACGCCGACGATGTCACGGGCCGCCATGGCCGGCTCGGCTCCATCGCCAAGACGCAGCCGAACGACCCCACCGTGGGCTCGCCCGAGCCCGTGCTCGACGACGGTCGCCCGAAGGGTGCCGAGCAGCGGGTGTCCGCGAGCCAGGGTCAGGTCGACACGGTGGCCGCCAGCCATCAGGACGATCACCGCAACCGAAGCCGAAACCGTGGGTGTCGGCGCGGCGAGACGGCGAAGCGCCGCGATCGCTTCGGGCCCGACATGGTCGGGCACCAGGTCACCTATCCGGTGAAGGCGGGCTGAGCCGCCGCAGCGGTGGCTGGCTTCGCCGCAACAGTGGTTGTCGAGGCCGACGTCGTGGTAGTCGTGGCCGGGGCGCTCACCAGGATCGTGACCGTCGCTTCGCCGTCGCTGCTGACCAGTTCGCCGGTGCTACACGTCGGGGCGACACCGGCGACCTGACTGGTGCGGCCGCTCTGGGTACCGGCCCCGACATCGGTGAAGTTGACACACTGCCCGGCGAGATACTTGAAGCTGTCGGTGCCGGTGAATCCGGCCGCGGGGGTGTACGTGGCCGAAGTGCCGCTGAGCGTCACCTGTCCATGACCCGGATCGGTGGCGATCCAGAACACGACCTCGGGGCCGGTGTAGCCCCCAACCGAAGTGAGCGTCACGTCGACCGGGGTCGCCTCGGTCGTCGAAGCCGACTTGTCGTCAACCGAGATCGGAACGAACGCTACCGACGGCGTCCGGCCGGTCGAGGCCGCAGCCTGTCCGACCTCGAGCACCGACACGATGGCCGGCAACAACGCCACTGCGGCGGCGCCCAACGCCAACCGGCCGATCAATGCACGCCGTGACACGGCACCCGAAGTTGCCTGCTCACTGAGCAGGCCCGCGTCGGCCAGCTCGACCAGCGCCAGATCCACGATGCCGACATCCGTGGGCAGGCCAGTCGATTCAGCCATGGCGGCAGCCATCTGCTCCCGGCTGGCGCGACCGTCACAGAGCTCGAACACCGACGCGGTCGCTGGATTCAACACGTGGCCGCCGCCCGTCAGCGGGTCGTACACCAGCAACCCGAGACCCTCATCGGTTGCCCACGACTCAACTCGGATATCGCTACGACGAAGCTCGTTCACGGAAGACCTCCAGATCGAATCGAGAAACCTGACTGTAGTGCTGCCGAGTGAGGGTAGTTGGCGCCAAGTCAGCGGCCCACGAGGGCGGTACCGGTGTCGGTGAAGGTGCCGCCGGCCATGGCCGCGACACTAGCTGGTCAGACTGGATCAGGATCTGGGGTGGCGGTTTGGCCGCCAGTTCGGCCGGCCAGGTGTTGTAGGCCAGCGTCTGCCAGGACCAAAGGCCGGAGATCAGTGGCACGCCCGCCTTCTGGGCCCACTCGCGGGTAGCCGCCAGGAACTTCACGTCGAGCGGCTCCCACAACGAGTAGGTGTTGATGGCGCCTTGTTGATTCGAGGCGTCGACGTTGCCCTGCGCCGAGGTGGCTCCCTTGTGGAGCCAGACCTCGTCGGCGACGAGTGGCTTGCCGGCGTCGTGGGCCACCTCGGCCGTCGCGATGAGGTTGGCGGCGGTGCCCGCCGACGCTGGATAGATGTGGGTGACGAAACCGTCGATGCCGGATCCGACGATGGCTTGGTCCCGGGTACCAGGACGCGGCGCCGGCGAGCAGCTTCACCTCGCCGTGGGCGCCGATCGCTCCCACCGAATCGGGACCATCTGCTTGAAGCCGGCCAACGTGGCCAGCTCCTTGATGCCAGTCGGGTTGGCTTCGGTGTTGGGTTCCGAGATGAGGTTGAGGTAGTCGGGGCGAACCTGATCGATCACCGTCCGGGCTTGTTGAGCCGTCAACTGGGCCCAGCCGGCGACCGTCGACGGGTAGGTGTACGAGCACGTGGCGTAGATCGTTCCGCAGAACAAGGCACTCAGCCTCGATCCACCGATCGGCTTGGTGGGCGTCAGCGTTGAGGGTCGGGCGGTCGGGGGCTGGTGGTCGGGTCGTTTCGGGGTGTTCGGGGCGCGTTGAAGTAGCGGTTGCGGGTTTCGGTGTTGTCAGCGCTGTGGATGGTTTTGCGGTGCGCCGGCCGCTGGGTTGTTGGTCAGCCTGACCAGGCGGGCAACGCCCGGAGGGCGTTGAGTGTCTGGGTGAACTGGTGTGCCCATGGCCAGTTGAGTGGGAGCCGCAACGTGGGTCG
>JAYUBX010000298.1:0-9012 GCA_043740665.1 Candidatus Neomicrothrix sp. | reverse complement strand
TCACGGGTGGCATCCCAGAACGGCTGGGTGAGCGCCGAGCTCGGGGGCTCGATCAGCTTCAGCATCGGACCATCGGCCAGATCGCTCATGGACTTGCTCACAACGTGGCCTCCGTGCCCAGCACCAAGGTGCCCATGGTCGACAGCACGCCGCCCGAGCCGTGGGCCACGGCGATATCAGGAGCGTCGAGTTGGCGGGGGCCGCACTCGCCCCGCAACTGGCGGACCGCCTCGGCGATCAGGAACATGCCGTACATGCCGGGATGGGTGTACGACAAACCTCCCCCGTTGGTGTTCATCGGGAAGGCGCCACCGGGCCCCAAGCGTCCGTCCTCAACAAACGGCCCTCCTTCGCCCTTGGCGCAGAATCCCAGGTCCTCGAGGTGCAACAGGGCGGTGATGGTGAACGAGTCGTAGCCCATCAGCAGGTCGACCTCGGCGGGCGTGATGCCGGCCATGGCAAAGGCGGCGGGACCCGACACGGCACCGGCGGTAGTGGCCAGATCAGGCATCTGGCTGATCATCTGGTGGTCGCCGCTGGTGGCCGCCCCCAGCACCCAGACCGGCGGCTTGGCGAGATCACGGGCCCGCTCGGCTGACGTCATGACGAAGGCACCGGCACCGTCGGTCACCAAGCAGCAGTCGAGTAGATGCAGGGGTGACGACTGCATGGGCGATGCCAATACGTCATCGATCGTGAGGGGATCCTGGTAGCGCGCCCTTGGGTTCATGGTGGCCCATTGGCGAGTGCTCACCGCGATCTGGGCCAGCTGCTCGGACGTCGTGCCGTACATCGCCATGTGGCGACTGGCGGCCAGCGCGTAGGCCCCCATGGGCAGTCGCAACCCGTAGGGCAGCTCCCATTCGTGCATCGGGTTCGGCCCGGGTGGCGGGCCGAACCCGCCGGGTCGACCCTGCTTGCGATCGCTCCGCGGCGTGGCCGCGTAGACGCTGACGACCACGTCGCACAGCCCGGCGGCGATGGCCGCCGCCGCGTGCTCGACGTGCAGTTCATAGCTCGACCCGCCGACCATGGTGCCGTCGATGAACCGGGGATGCACGCCGAGGTACTCGGCCAGACCGGTGGCCATCCCGGCGTAGCAAACTCCGTCGACATCGGCGAGGGTGAGCCCTGCGTCGGCCAGCGCCTCGCGCACCATGGACGCCTCGAGGGCTCGTCCGGTGAGCTGGAGCTCTCCTGTAGGCGAGGCGGCGTCGGCGACTCCGACGATGGCGGCCTG
Organism: Candidatus Neomicrothrix sp.; assembly: GCA_043740665.1. Lineage (GTDB taxonomy): Bacteria > Actinomycetota > Acidimicrobiia > Acidimicrobiales > Acidimicrobilacustridaceae > UBA4742. The sequence continues at coordinate 7,772 of JAYUBX010000298.1, read as the reverse complement.
AGCTCGGAGAGTACGGGACATGATCACTGAGCGTACGCAGCCTCGACCCCACCCCAACGAAACCGGGCATCTTTGCGCCCCATATTCCGTCCGCAAAGATGCCCGGTTTCGTTGGGGTGGGACGCGATGGTGCAAAATGGTCGAAGACGAGGCACAATATCCGGTCCGCCCCACGTGAACTTCGGAGGTTCCGCAGTGGTGTTCGAGATCGGAACCAAGGTCATCTACCCGTCGCACGGCGTGGCAGAGATCGTCGGTCGTGAGACCAAGCGCATCAACGACGAGGACGTGACCTACCTCGTGCTGTCGGTGCCCGAGCGCGGCTGGGGCACGACCGGCAACATGACGGTCTCGGTTCCCGAGGAGCGGGCCGAAGACCTCGGCGTACGTACCGCAGTGTCGGAGGAAGAAGCGGCCGAGGTGCTCGAAGTGCTCGCCGTCACCGACGCTCGCGTGCCGTCCAACTGGTCACGCCGCTTCAAGAACCACCAAGAGAAGCTCAAGTCGGGCGATGTCTACGAGCACGCCGAGGTGGTGCGGAACCTGGCCATCCGCCAGCGCAACGCCTCACTCTCGACCGCCGAGCAGTCGATGTACGCCAATGCCCGCCACGTGCTCATCTCCGAGCTGGCGGTGTCGTGGGGCGTCGACGACGAGCAGGCCGAGACCCGGGTCGACGCCGCCCTCGGGCTCGTAGCCAAAGACTGAACCAACCCCGAGTGAAGACCGACCGGTTGCCCGTTCGAAGGATTCGGTTCGAGTATCCCGACGACCTCGATCCAGCGTGGAGCCGCCGGTTTCCCGAGTTCGCCTTCGCCGCCAACAGCGTGTCGCTGATCATGCCGTACGCCGAGCCGTACTTCGTGAAGTCGGTCCGCTCGGCGTTGCCGCAGCTCGATGCGCGCCTGGCCGCCCGCACCGAGGACTATCTGAAGCAGGAGTTGCAGCACCATGTGCAGCACCGCCGCTTCAACGAGGTGATCGCCAGCCACTACCCCCGCATCGTGCGGACCGAGGGCTGGATGCGCCGCACCTACGGTTGGCTGAGCCGCACCCGCAGCCAGCGCTTCAACTTGGCGTTCGCCGCCGGATCGGAAACCATCGCCTACGCCATTGCCCGGTGGAGCGAAGCCCACCTCGGCGAGTTCTTCGACGAGGCTGATCCCATCGCCGCCACCTTGTTCCTGTGGCACCTGGCCGAAGAGGTCGAGCACAAGACGGTCGCCTACGACGTGTACGAACAGGTCGACGGGTCACGGCTGCGCTACGGCGCCGCCATCTCGCTCTCGTTCGTGATCCTGGCCTGGTTCACCATCATCTCGACGTTCAGCATGCTGCGATCCGAACATCGGGCCTATCGGCCGATGACCTGGTTCCGGCTGATCAAGTGGTCGATGAGCCTGTCGTTCGAGATCCTGCCCGACATGTTGGTGTCGGCCATGCCCGGCCATCACCCATCGGACTTCACCGACCCCGCCTTGCTGTCGTCGTGGCTCGGGTACTTCGATCCAGAGACCGGCACCATGCCGGTCTGGACCCCCGGCATCCACGAGTAGCCCACCCCGTCTCCACTACCGACGCCACGCGAATCGAGCCGCCCCCGCCAGAAGCCGAGGACGACTCGAGTCATTTCGGATGAACCAGTGGAGGACTAGCTCACCGGGTCCGACGATGCCTGCTTCGACGCCGGGACCGGGACCGGGGCGCTGTCGCCACCTGCCGACGTCGTGTAGCTGGTGCCCATCCCGAACTCCATGTGGTAGGCGGGACCGCCGTGCTCATGGATGTCGAGACCTTCACGCTCGCCCTCCTCGGACACCCGCAGCGTGCGGGTCGCCTTGACGAAGTACATGAGGGCGAAGCCGACGGCCAGGGTGGCCGCCGTGATGACGGCACTGCCGATGATCTGTGCCACCAGCTGTTTGGTACCACCACCGTAGAACAGGCCGGTGATCACCCCACCCGCCTTGTTCAACGTTCCGTCGGCGTTGATGAGCGGGGTGCCGTCGACTGCGGTCGCCCCGGTCGAGGCCGGGAGCCCCCACTGGCCGGCGGCGAACAGGCCGAGGCTCAGCGTGCCCCAGATGCCGGCGATGCCGTGGACGGCGACCGCACCGATGGGGTCATCGACTCGCAGCCACTCGATGAAGTCGATGCCGAGCACCACCACGACGCCGGCGATACCGCCGATGAGGATGGCGCCCAGCGGGTTCACCCAATAGCAGGGAGCCGTGATCGCCACGAGCCCTCCCAGGAACCCATTGATGGTAATACCCATGTCCCACTTCTTGACCCGGGGATAGATCCAGAACATGGCGGTCAGACCACCGGCGGCGGCCGCCAGAGTGGTGTTGGTCGCCACTCGGCCGATGCCCTCGAAGTCCATGGCCGACAGGGTCGAACCGGGGTTGAAGCCGTACCAACCGAACCACAGGATCACACCACCGACGGCGGCAATGGTCATGTCGTGACCGGGGAACATCCCGCCACCGTCCCGCTTGAACTTGCGACCGATGCGGGGGCCGAGAGCGATGGCGCCGGTGAGGGCGATCATGCCACCGATGGTGTGCACGACGGTCGAGCCGGCGAAGTCACGGAACGGGGTGTTCATGGTGGCGAGCCAGCCGCCCGGCCCCCAGACCCAGTGGCCGAGGATCGGGTAGATGAAGCCGCTGACGCCGATGCTGTAGAGCAGGTCGCCCTTGAAGCCGGTGCGCCCGACCATGGCCCCCGACGTGATGGTCGAGCAGGTGTCGGCAAAGGCGAACTGGAACAGGAAGAACGCCAGGAAGGCAATTCCGGTGGTGCCATAGGTGGCGGTGTTCGTGCTCAGGAAGAAGAACTCGTGGCCGATCCAGCCGTTGCCGGCGCCGAACATGAAGGCGAAGCCGAAGGCCCAGAACAACAGGCCGCACAAGCACGTGTCGACGATGCACTCCTGCAGCACGTTGACGGTCTCTCGGGACCGGGCGAACCCGGCCTCGAGCATCATGAAGCCGGCCTGCATGAAGAACACCAGGAAGGCCGTGACCAGCACCCACACCGTGTTCAACGGGTTGACGATGTCGTCCCCGGTGAGCGGTGCCGGCGTGGCGGCATCCTGGGCGAGGGCCTTGTCACCCACGAACTTCATGAACACATAGGCGATGGCGATGACAGCCAACAGGCCGATCATCTTGCCGGCCAGGTACACGCCGAAGTACCGACGCTGCTCGGGCATGCCGAGCGCTTCCTTGAGCCGCTTGTGGAACGGAGCTTTGCGCTCCGGCACCACATCGGCGGTCAGTGCCAGGGATGTCATGGTCTACAAAGCCTCCAGATCTCGTTCACCAGTGCGGACCCGGACGACACGATCGACGGCAGTGACCCAAATCTTGCCGTCGCCGATCTTTCCGGTACGTGCTGCGTCGGCGATCGTCCCGACCACCTTGTCGGCCTCACCGCTGTCACACAGCACTTCGAGCTGAACCTTGGGAAGGAACTCGACGGTGTACTCCGAGCCCCGATACGTCTCGGTGTGACCGCCTTGGCGGCCCACGCCCTTGACTTCGTCGACCGTGATGCCAAGGATTCCGATCCCTCGGAGCGCGTCCTTCACCTCCTCGACCTTGAACGGCTTGATCACCGCTGTGACCAGATGAACCATCGGCTCCTCCTCCGTCTGCTGCACGACCCGATTGGACCGTGACGCCGGGCGGGCGGCTTGAACTCCGCGTCACCAACTCGGACAGTAGAGAGCGAGGATGTCGTCAAGATGAGCCAAGCGTTACGCCATGTGGACAGACTTCTGACAAGGATCTTTCATCCTCACGGCGGGCCCCATCCGGCTGTGCGCTCGACCGGACAGGAGGGTCGGTGCCGCAGTGCTAGACCACTCCCATGAGCCCACCGGCGGTGTCGCGGCCCGCTCGACTGGCCCTGGGGCTCGTCGTCCACGACCGACCCGAACGCACTCGTGAGCTCATCGACGCCGTTCACAGCGACGAGATCACCGTCTTTCTCCACGTGGCGGCCAACAGTGCCTTTGCGGTCGAGGCTTTCCTGCCCGACGACACCACCCGGGTCGTCGTGGTCGAGCCCCACCCCACCATCCACTGGGGCTCACCCCGACTGATCGATGCGATTGCCGCAACCATGCGCGTCGCCACGACCCACCAGCCCGAGTACTTCAGCCTGATCAGCGGAGCCTGCTGGCCGACCAAGCCGCCCGCCGAGATCGTGCAGCGCCTGTGGGCGAGTGGCGCCGCCGGGTTCGTCGACCTCTCCGCTCTGAACCCAGGATGGTGGCCGCGTCTCGACCAGTTCTACATCTCGGTGCCGCTGCCCCTGCCGATCGTCCACAACCTGACGAGAGTGCGGATACGACTTCCTGGCCGCAATCGGTCACGAATCCCGAAGCCCTACGGCGGCAGCTGCTGGCTCGATCTTGCGCGGCGATGTGCTGGCCTGGCTCGTCGACCGCATCGATGCCGATCCGGCCTACCGCCGCCACTTCGCGTTCACTCACATCACCGATGAGGTCTTCTTCCACACGCTGCTGATGGATTCGCCCTTCCGGGACCAGCTGGTCAACATCCACGACGACGAGCACCATCTACTGGGACTGCGATACATCCGCTGGACCACGGGGGAGCATCCTCACACCCTCACCCCCGCCGACCTCGACGCGGCGCAACAGTCCGACTGCATCTTCGCCCGAAAGCGCCCCTGACGAGGCCGCCCGAGCTCAGCGGAAGCGCAGCGCGACCACCAGCACCAGGATCAGCAACAGCACGAGGGCACCGACGATCTTGTCGCGCCGTGAACCCTCACCGGATGACCGACTCATGCCCAGCTTCCGCTCGGCGCGGCGCCGCTGTTTGACGCCGTCGCGATCATTGGATCGCATCGACTTGGAGCGCGCCTTCGACCCGGCCTTGGCCTGCTTGGCGCTCTGCCGAGCTCCCGCCGTCTTGGCCTGCTGCGCCCCGAGGGCCCGCTGCAACTGCTGCGCCACCCGGCCGTTGTCGGGGTCGAGTCGCAACGACTGACGGAAATAGTCAACCGCGGCGGCCGGCTGGCTGGCCGACAGCTCGATCATCCCGGCCAACTCGTAGGTGTCGGGTCGAAGCGGATCGATCTCGAGGGCGCGGGTGACGGCGATTCGGGCTCGGGGGGCCAGACCGGCCGCCCGGCTGTAGGCCGCCAGGCGCCGATAGCCGTCAACATCAGACGGATCGAGTGTGACCAGCGCTTCGGCGACCTCGACGGCGGGATAGCTCTTTCCCCGCTCGATCAGCAGGTCGGCCCGCAGCCGCAGCGGGTCACCCTGCCCGGGACTCAACAACGCCCACCGGTCGGCCGCGAACTGCGCCTCGGTCAGCTCACCGGCCCCCCGCAAGGCCAACGCCTGCAACTGCCACACTCGCGGGTTCGACTCGTTCGCCCGACGCAGCGGACCCAACGCCTTGAGAGCCGCCGACCAGTCCTCGGCGTCGACGAGCCGCCCGGCCTCGACCAGGTCGTCGGCTCCGCTCCCCCCAGACATCCTCCAAACCTACTGCGCCCGGCTCCCCCGGCGACGGGGCGCCGCTGCCGCGCTGACCGGTAGCGTGCCGACGGTGGACCATCCTTGGAAATCTGCTCTCATCACCGGCGCGTCGAGTGGCATCGGTGCCGCCATGGCCCGTCAGCTCGCCGCCGCCGGAGTCGACGTCGTGCTGGTCGCTCGTCGTCAGGACCGACTCGACGCGCTGGCCCACGACATCGAAGCACGATCGTCCCGCGGGCAAGCCTCATCGTCTCATCAGGTCGAGGTGCTGGCCGCCGATCTGATCGACCCGGACGATCGCCGCCGAGTCGCCCAACGGCTGGACGATCCCGACCGGCCCATCGACCTGTTGGTGAACTGTGCCGGCACCGGCGCCAGCGGCCCATTCGTCGACGGTGACCTCGAGCGCTACCGGCAGGTGATCGACCTGAACATCACCGCGCTGGTCGAGCTGAGCCATATCGCCCTCGGCCCGATGACCACCCGCCGGCGCGGCTGGGTGATCAACATCTCGTCGTTGGGCGGTCATGCGCCGGGCCCCGGGTTCGCCGTCTACTCAGCCAGCAAGGCTTTCGTCACCAGCTTCAGCGAGTCACTGCACGAAGAAGTGCGCCGAGCCGGCGTGGTGGTGACCGCTATCTGTCCGGGCGCCACCCACACCGAGTTCGGCGAAGTGTCCGGCGTCGACGACAGCGGGCTACCCGCCATGCTCTGGCAAGAGGCCGACGAGGTGGCGGCCGAGGCCCTGGCGGCGGCGGCCGCCGGCAAGGCCGTTCGGGTCACCGGCACCATCAACCGCATCTCGGCTGCGCTGACGACCGTGCTGCCGCGATCGGCCAACCGTCGGCTGTCGGCCCTGGTCACCGACCGACTCTGATCAACGGGTCAGGTGGCGATGGTGCGGATGGTCCAGAAGTCAGTGGCCAACGTGGGCTCGGTCACGTAGGCGTAGGGCATGTAGTAGTAGCCCTTGTCGAGCACCTTGGTGCCCCACGAGTTGCGCACGATGAAGTGCGACGCGGCGTCGTCGTACCCGACGGCCAACACCGCGTGGCCGCCGACCACCGACCCGGTCGGCATCGGTGTGTGGACCTCGGGCTGGCCGTCGGCGCCGAAGAAGTTGTCGTAAACCGTGAAGCCGAACACGACGGGGTAGCCGTCGGCCAGACAACCCTTCAACTGGGGCAGGGACTGGTTCACGCTCATGTAGGTGACCGCCCGATGCTTGGCCGCGTCGGCGTAGACCTTCTTCGGTGGTCGTCGGGCCGCCGGGGCGTTCAGGGCGAAGGGGTCGCCCTCGTTCACCGGATAGCCCTGGTCGCTGTAGGGCCATTCGGTCTCGGGGGGAACACCCAGCTTGCTCACCGACTTCACCCCGTCGCGGAGGCGAGCACCAGCGTCGAACGCCACGCTGTGTTCCATGTCGCGCTCGTTGAAGTAGATGAACAGCCGGGCCGGCACGAAGTCGGGCTTCTCGACGGCCTTGCGCCGATCGAACTGCACCGCGCCGGCAATGGCGTTGGCGGTACAGCTACCGAGGTTGGCCTGGTCGTAGACCGGCGGGCACTTGCGCCGCAGGTCGATCGACGAAGGCAACTTCCGCAGCTTCGGCAGAGGCGCCGAGTACACCAGATCGCGATGATCGGGAAGGTCGGGCTGCCAACCCAGGGCAAAATCCGCCATGTCACGCTCCTTGTTTGGTCGGGACACCGCCTGTGTCCGACCTCCGGAGCATCAAACCACGAGATGCTCAGATCGGCAAGGAATCCGACCCCGGGCCCGTTCGACGTGCGGCGCGCCTGCCTGGCCCGCCAGGCCAGGGCCAACGCGCCACCGAACGCATGCGGAAGCCTTCGGCGTCAGGCGCCGAAGGCGAAGACCATCACTTGCGTGGCGTAGGCCACCAGGCGCCGGCGAATTGGGCCCCACAAGGCCATCCCAACTGACGCGTAGCCATCGCCGGCATGGCGCCGCCCGGTTGTGGGCCAGCAGCCCACCCGGGTCGAGTCGGGGCGAGCAGGTGAATGGTGAAATCGGCGCTCGGGCCGAACCACGAGCCCGAGTCCGGTCCGAGCTTCTGCCCGACAGCCCCCCGGCACGGTGTCGCACATGACGATCACCCCGGGCTGCCCTGCCACCGGCGTCACCGCCAGATCGCCCCATCCTGCGCTCGCCATGGCCGGGTCAGGAATCCTCGGGGATGGCGTCCCACCACTGGCACCACCACTGATCACCGACGAGG
>JAYUBX010000297.1:0-4508 GCA_043740665.1 Candidatus Neomicrothrix sp. | reverse complement strand
ACGTCGAAGTGCACGTGCCGTTGCAGCCCGGCGCTCACCGGAACCTGACCGTCGTCGATCAGCACCAGGTCACTGAAGGCCTGGCTGGTGGCCTCGTCGACGACCGCCTGCTCGGGGATCAACGGCTCGTGCCAGACCGAGTAGCACCCCACCCCTGAACCGTCCCGGCGGGCATACCAACCGACGAACGGATCGAGCAGCACCTCACGCACCTCGTCGGGCCCGGCGAAACCACCGTGGCGGCCGGTAGGGCTCGCCGGTGCCGTGCAGCGCGATGGACGCGGCGGCTCAACCACCGGTCGGCGTCAGCCGCCACGACCGGTCGAAGAACCACACGCCCGACTCGTCGTTGCGTCGCACATAGGCGCGTTAGTTCACCTGGCCGCACGACACCCGCGGAAACGGTAGAGCCCGAAAGTGGAACCGGTCGTCGAGAAACGCCACCGCCGACACCAGAGCGACGCCCGGCCGGACGTCGGGGACAAAGCCAGCCGGCAACGTCGCCGCCACCCGATCGGGATCGACGGCCCACGTGACAATCGCGAAATCGTCGAGACCGGTCGAGGCGTGACACCAGCGGGGCGTGGGCCGAGATCGGTTCATCGCTCTTCGAGTATGGATCCCTGGCCGGACCGACTCAGGAAGCAGCTTTCACCGTGGTCGGGGTCGTGGCACCCGTGATCGGGTTGAGGGTCAGGTCGGGTGTGTCCCACGCGGTGCCACCGGCCTTGCCGCCGAGGTCGGGGCACTCACCGGCGAACACACCCCAACTGCACTCCCACCCGGGAACGATCCAATCGTGCACCATCCAGATGTCGGTCAGCTCTCGCTTCTTGCCACCGATCGCCGCGCACTCATCCTTGGTCATGGCCTCACCGCCGATCACCCCACCGGTGCCGAAGCACAAGCCGCCATTGACGTTGTGCTGGTGCCAGCGGTCGTTGGGGCCGGCGAATCCGTCGGGGGCCCCGCCGGGATGCAGCACCAGGAAGCTGAGCCCCACCAGCTTGGAATCGGGGTTGGTGCCGTCGTAGAGCAGTTCGGACGGGTTGGCCGGATCGAACACGGCGACAAAGGCCACGTTGGTGTAGTGCGCCCCGATGCAGGGCACGTAGGCGGTCGAGCGCATGTAGCCGGCGGCCTCGGCCTCGGTCACGGTCGGGTACCGGGCGATCACCGTGCGGGCCTGGGCCTGCTGGGCCTCGAGGGCGATGCGGTCATCGTGGCTGAGGGGCTCCTGCAGCGACGCGCCGCGATGATCGTGACCTTCGGCGTCGAGCGTGACCTGACCCGGCGAAGCGGGCGGGCCCGACTTCTCACACGCGGTCGTGCCGTCGAGACCAACCGCCGCCGCGGCATGGCTGTGGCTGGCGGCGTGGCTGTGCTCGCCGGCGTAGGCGGGAGTCAGCGACAACGAGCCGGCCACCACCACAACGAGTGCGGTCGTGGCCGCCAACGTGCGGGCGAACGAACGCTCGAGCACCGACCGCTCGAGCAGCTTGGGAAACAGTAGGGCCACCGCCGCGGCCATGACGATGCCCGCCTCGATCAGGGTGCAGATGATGTCCGACGTGGTCGCCGCTTCCTTCTGCAACGCAACAGGTCCGAACGGCAGGCCGGCGGTTCGCGACACGGTCCAGGTCGCGATAATGCCGGCGTTGAGCACCAGCCCACTGGCCCACACCCAGCGACGGGGACGGGTCACGATCAGCACGGCGAAGGCGGCCTGCAACCAGGCGATGGTCAGGAAGAACCACCCGTGAGCCCAGTCCTCGGCTAGGTGAGCGGGCGCGAATCCGAAGTGGATCGCCGCCGCAGTGAGCGAGAAGACGGCGACCGTCACTCGCAGATAGGTCTCCAGATCGGCACCGCCGCGTGACGACGAAGCGGTCACCTCGGCGGTCGGTGTTGACTCCATGCGAACGGCCCCCAGGCCGGCCGGGACAGAAATGACCCGGCCGTGTCGGCGACAACCGTAACCGGGCGTGGTGGCGTGCGTTACGTACGTTCGGTTTCCTATGGTGGGGGCTCGACGCAACCGGGGGATCCGATGACCATCACCGACGAGATCGATCTGTACGACCCGGACGGCTACGTGAGCGGTCCGCCGCACGCGGTGTTCGAACGGCTGCGACGCGAGCAGCCGGTGTATCGCCAGGCCATGCCCGACGGCACCGCCTACTGGGCCGTGCTCCGCCACGCCGACGTCACCCACGTGGCCCGCCATCCCAACCTGTTCTCGGCCGAGCGGGGCGGCGTCGTACTCGAGGATCTCGACGTCGATCAGCTGGCCATGATGCGCGACATGATCCTGTCGATGGACCCGCCACGCCACGCGGACTATCGCCGCAACGTGGCACCGCACTTCCGGGCGCGGGTCATGGCCGGGCTCGAGCCCAAGGTGCGCTCGGTGTGCTGGTCGATCATGACTGATGCGGCGGCGACCGGCGACGTCGACTTCGTCCACGACGTGTGCGCCGGGTTGCCGGCCCAGGTGATCGGCGAGTTGGTCGGCATCCCCGCGGCCGACCGGCCGCAGATCCACCACTGGGCCGAGCGCATCACCGGCAGCCAGGACGCCGAGACGGCGGCCATCGACAAAGCCCAGGGCGACGACGCGTCGATGGAGGGCAGCATCCAGTTGGCCATGTACGCCATCGGGCTGGCCAACGAGCGGCGGGCCGATCCCCGCGACGATCTGATGACGCTGATGTTGGCGACCGAGGTCGACGGCCAGCCCATGGACGACATGGGGGTCGGCAGTTTCTTCGTGCAGCTGATCGTGGCCGGCAACGACACCAGCCGCACCATGTTGTCGTCGGGCCTGCACGCGTTGCTGGCCCACCCCGATCAGTTGGCCGAGGTGCGAGCCGACCCATCGCTGATCCCGGGAGCGGTCGAGGAGATGCTGCGCTGGGCCAACCCGTTGCACTACTTCCGCCGCACCGCCAGCGAGGACACTGAGCTGGCCGGCCAGGCCATCGCCGCCGGCGACAAGGTCGCCATGATCTACACGTCGGCTAACCGCGACGACGCCGTGTTCGCCGACCCGCACCGGTTCGACATCCACCGCAGCCCCAACCCGCATCTGTCGTTCGGCATCGCCGAGCATTTCTGCCTCGGGGTGCATCTGGCTCGACTCGAGGGCCGAGTGTTCTTCGAGGAGCTGCTCGCCACCTTCTCGTCGATCGAGCTGACCGGCGAACCCCGACGCCAGCGCTCCAACCTCAACAACGCCCTCAAGTCCCTCCCCGTCCGCCTCACCCGCTAAACAAACCCGAGCCTCCAAAAAACCCGAACCTTCCCCGTTTTTGCGCACCCTGGTGCGCTCAAACACGGAAGGTTCGGGGTCTTGGACAGAAAGGTTGGGGTTTTGGGCGGGGTTTTGACGTTCACCTGACGAGGCGTCAGATACTGGCTAGCGTCGGGCGGATGCCGACTCCTCTCGACGAGTACCCGATCCATCAGGCACCCATGCTCATCGCCGACATGGTGTCGAGCGATCGCAACGCCTACGACCGCTGCTACTTCAACGCCCACGATCGCACCGGCGAGATCTTCCTGATCACCGGATTCGGCGTCTACCCCAACCTGGGCACGATGGACGCCTACGCGTCGGTTCGCCGCGGCGACCAGATGGTGACGGTCCGCATGTCCGATGCGCTCAACCACGACCGGCTGAACCAGGCCGTCGGCCCCTATCGCATCGAGGTCATCGAGCCGCTCAACGTCGTCCGCCTGGTGTGCGAGGCCGACGATCACGGCATCGGGTTCGACCTCACCTGGACCGGCTCGTTTCCGGCGTCCGACGAAGAACCTCATCGCTTCCGGCAGGGCGGCAAGCTGATCCTCGACGCCCAACGCTTCGCCCAGGTCGGCACCTGGTCGGGCACGCTGCGGGTCGACGGCGACGAGATCGCCGTGACCGACGATCAGTGGGTCGGCACCCGCGACCGCTCGTGGGGCATCCGGCCGGTCGGCGAGGCCGAACCGGCGGGCCGGGCGGCGGCCGAGCCCGACCCCGACTTCGGCTTCTGGTGGACGTACGTGCCGATGCGATTCGACGACTTCGCCCTGGTGCTGATCGCCCAGGAGGACGCCCACGGCCACCGAATCCTGAACGAGGCCACGCGGGTGTGGCCGGCCGAATCGGGCCGACCCCACGACCAGTTGGGCTGGCCCCGCTTCGACATCCACTACACGCCGGGCACCCGCATCCCCACCGGCGCCACCATCCATCTGACCGAGCACGACGGCACCCCCATCACCGTCGAGGTCACCTCGCTCGGGTACAACCCGCTCAACGCCGGCTCGGGCTACGGCGGCGACGCCACCTGGAACCACGGCATGTGGAAGGGCCGCGACTGGATCGACCGCCTCGCCGTCGACCTCACCGACCCGGCCATCGCCGGCAAGGCCCCCTACGGCGTGATCGACCACGTGGGTCGAGCGGTCATCGACGGCCAGGAAGGCTGGGGCCTGTTCGAGCACAGCACCATCGGCCGTCA
>JAYUBX010000296.1:0-2520 GCA_043740665.1 Candidatus Neomicrothrix sp. | reverse complement strand
GCCGGTGCCGTGGCCCGGCACCGCGAACACGTCGGTCCACATGTCCATCATGGGCAGCATGTAGTAGCGGCCGTCGGTATCGGGGGCGGTCACGATCATCGGCTCGTCGGTCAGATCGAGGAAGACGATCGAATAGAGGGCGTCGAAGTTCGGGCGCACCACGACGCGGAACTCGGCGGGCGGAAACTGCCGGACGTGAACGAATTCGTTCATCGGCCCGCGTCCCGGAAACTGTCCCGGCTCGATGTTGGTGAGCTGCCGCCGGGTCAGTTCCATGGTCACCAGCGGGTACTGGAACGTGTAGGCCTCGATGGCCCTTGTAGCGAGCGTGCTCGACGGCGACCCAGGCGCGTACCTCTTCGTCGGTCACCTCGAGGCCATCGCGTCGCACGCACACCGCCATGACCTGCTGGCCCAGCGTTGGGTGGGGCGCACCCAGCACCGCCGCTTCGGCGATGGCGGGATGGGCCACCAGCCGGTTCTCGATCTCGATCGGATAGATGTTCTCGCCGCCGCGGATGATCAGATCACGCAGCCGGCTCTCGAGGTGCAGGTAGCCGTCGGCCATGCGCCCGAAGTCACCGGTGGCGTACCACCGCTCACGATCGAGGGCCGCCTCCGTGGCGGTCTCGTCGGCCCAGTAGCCGAGGAAGACCTGCGCCCCCCGAACCCAGATCTGGCCGATGTCACCGTCGGCCATCGGGGCACCGCTCGGGTCGCGGATCTCGATGCAGGTGCCGGCGACGGCCGTGCCGACCGAACTGCGGTGGTCACCAGGGATCGGCGGCTGCAACATGGTGACGGTTCCGGCGGTCTCGGTCATGCCGTACCCGACCCGCAGGGCGGGAGCGACGTGCGGCAATCGCTCGGCCGTGCGGCGCATCAGGTCGGGCGCGAACGAAGCACCTCCACCACCCACGGTCTCGAGCGACGAGAGGTCGTAGTCGTCCAGCTTGGGATGATCGACCAGTCGAAGCAGTTGGGTGGGCACGATCGACCATGACGTGACCCGGTGCCGCTCGGTGAGCTCGAGATGCACGGTCTCGTCCCACCGACCGGGGGGCGCCACCACCAGGGTCATGCCCCAGAACGCGCCGTTGGTCAGGTGTCCCAGCAGGCCCGACACGTGGAAGAGCGGTGAGCAGGCGATCACGGTCAGCGTGCCACCCCCCGACGGCAGCTCGTGGATGATCGAGTTGACGGCCGACGTGGCCGCCGCCGCCAGCGAGAAGTGGACGGCGTTGCGGTGCGACAGGGTGGCACCCTTCGGGCGCCCGGTTGTGCCGCTCGTGAAGACGATGGCGAACGGGTCGTCCTCATCGACGACACCCGGGTCAAGGGGTTCCGTCGCCGCACTGGCAGCACCGAGATCGCCGAACCGAGTGACGCCGGTCGAATCGGGTAGGCGCTCGACGACGTCGTCGTCGACGACGGCGAGGACCGGTGTGGTGAGTGCGACCGAATGGCCGATCTCGGAGGCGGTCCAACGGGGGTTGAGCGTGACGGCGACGGCTCCCGCGTGGGCGATGGCCCACAGGGTGAGAGCGTGATCGATCGAGAACCCGCCGGCGACGGCGACCCGATCGCCGGGCCTGACGCCGTAGCCATCGACGAGGACACGAGCGACCCGTCCGACTGCGTCAGGAGCCTCGGCGTAGGTGACGGTGCGGGCGGGGCCGATCAGCATCAGCTGGTCGCCGTGGTTGGCGGCCGCCCGTTGCAGAATCTCGGCCACCGAGCGAGGCCGCTGGGCGAACACCGGCAGCACCTGGCCGAGCACGGGCTCGTCGGCCAGTTCGAACAGTTGGCCGGGTCCGAGCAGACCGTCACGCCAGGCGGGGTCGAGCGCTTCCGGTTGGGTCCAGCGGATCATGGTCGGGTGTCGACCAGGTCGGGTGGATCGAGCAGGCCGCGACCACTGAGCACCTCGACCACGTGGCTGCCCTGCGTGCGCATGGTGCGGGCGTACCCGGCGGCGGCACGAGGGCCGTCGCCCTTGGTCACGGCCTGGACGATGGCGGCGAAGCCTCGCTTCTCGGACTCGACGGCGCCAGGCACCAAGGCGAAGAAGTTGCCGGGGATCATTCCCGGCATGGCCCGCAGGACGACACGGAGGCGGGGCGAACCGGCCGCCTCGATAACCAGGGCGTGGAATCGCAGCGTCAGACGCCAGACCTCGGCCGGGTCGTCGGTGGCGCTCAGCTCGTGCTGGACGTCTTTCAGCCCGCGAGCCAGGTCGGGCCCGGACCGGACCACGGCGCGCTCGACGGCGAAGCCGTAGACCAGCCCGTACAGCTCGTAGTGGTCACGCACGGCCTGCTCATCGAGCGACGTCACGAACGCTCCCCGGTGCATGGCGATGGTGACCCAGCCCTCTCGTTCGAGGGCAATGAGCGCTTCCCGCACGGGGATCCGGCTGATGCCCAACGCCTGGGCCACGTCGTCCTGGGGGACGCGATCGCCGGGACGAAGCTCGCCGTCGAAGATCAGCCGTCGGATGTAGAGCACCACCTGCTCGCC
>JAYUBX010000295.1:0-15086 GCA_043740665.1 Candidatus Neomicrothrix sp. | reverse complement strand
ACCGAAGCGGCACCCAGGCGGTTGCGGAAGCCGGTCACCTACGTGATCGATCTGCTGGCGGCGGTGCCGTCGGTGGTCTACGGGCTCTGGGGGGTGCTGGTGTTGGCTCCCAACATCCAGCCCGTCTACCAGTCGATCGCTGACGCGACCGGCGGCATCCCGGTGCTCGGTTCGATCTTCGGAGGTCAGGCGTTCGGCCGCAGCTTCATGACCGCCGGCATCATCCTGGCCATCATGATCGTCCCTATCGTGACGTCGCTCAGCCGTGAGGTCATCGCCACCGTCCCCGGCTCGCAACGTGAGGCCGCCTACGGCATGGGGGCCACGCGCTGGGAGATGATCCGCTACTCGGTGCTGCCGTGGAGCCGTGGTGGCATCACCGGCGCCGTGATGCTCGGCCTCGGCCGGGCGATGGGCGAGACCATCGCCGTCGCCCTGGTGATCGGCTCGACGGCCCAGATCACCTCGCACGTCTTCCTGCCGGGCGATGCCATGGCCGCGGTGATCGCCAACCAATTCGGCGAGGCCGGCGCGCTGCACAAGTCGGCCCTCATCGGGCTCGGCGTCGTGCTGTTCGTCATCACGATCCTGGTCAACGTGGCCGCTCGCAGCATCGTTACTCGCCTCGACCGACGCACCCAGGGGGCCTGAGATGACCGACCTGGCACTGAGCCCACCCACGGGACCCGACGAGCTGCTCCTGCAGGTGACCACCAGTCGATCCCGGCGGCTGCGCAACGGCGTGGCCACCACGTGGATGTACGGCTCGTTCGTGGTGGCGGTCATTCCGCTCGGCTTCCTGATCTTCTACGTCGTGCAGAAAGGCCTGCCCCAGGTCTTGCATGCGGGGTGGTTCACGTCGGACATCCCGGCGGTCAGTCGCAAGGCGGGTGGGGGCATGGCACCGGCCATCATCGGCACGCTGGTGATCACCCTCGGAGCCACGGTGATGGCGGTGCCGCTGGGCATCCTCGCCGCCATCTACCTGCACGAGTACGGCGCCAAGGGTCGTCTGGCCCGCGTGATCCGGTTCATGAGCGACGTGATGACCGGCGTGCCCTCGATCGTGATGGGCCTGTTCATCTATTCGATCTACACGCTGATCTTCGGGCTCAACGGCTTCGGTGGCTCGCTGGCCCTCGCTTGTCTGATGCTGCCGATCATCATCCGTTCATCCGAAGAGATGCTGCGACTGGTACCTGACGAGTTGCGCAACGGCAGCTATGCCCTCGGCAACCGCAAGTGGCGCACCATCGTGACGGTGGTGCTTCCCGCGGCGATGGGCGGGATGGTCAGCGGCGTGATGTTGGCTATCGCTCGGGCCGCAGGCGAGACGGCGCCGCTGCTGTTTACGATCGGCGCGGCCCGCAAGATCAACCCGAACCTCTTCGATGGTCCCAACAGCGCCCTTTCGCTGCAGATCTTCACCAACGCCCAGACGCCGTTCGAGGCGGCGCAGAACCGGGCATGGGGTGCCGCCTTCACCCTCATCGCCCTCGTCTTCCTCTTCACCGTGCTCGCCCGCGTCGTGTCCGCTCACTTCTCCCTCAAGCACTCGTGAGGTGTCTCCCCATGATGTTCCGATACCCTCCGCCCGTCCCGACCCCTCCGGTGAGGTCCCGTTGATGGCTCCCGATCAGACGGCGGAAACGACCGATCCGGCCGTACCGGTGCCGACCGTCGTCACGGTTCCCGTGCCGCAGCACAGTGCTGCGGTCGCGAGCGAGGCGGCACCGGCATCGATTGTCTTCGACGTGCGCGGCCTGAGCGTCTACTACGGCGACTTCCGTGCTGTCCGTGATGCATCCCTGCAGATCCGCCAGCACGAGATCACCGCGTTCATCGGACCGTCGGGCTGTGGCAAGTCAACCATGCTGCGGTGCTTCGATCGCATGAACGACCTGATCGACGGCTGCCGCGTCGAAGGCACGCTCGAATATCACGGCATCGACCTCTACGACGATCGGATCGATCCGGTCGAGGTGCGCAAGCGCATCGGCATGGTGTTCCAGAAGCCGAACCCGTTCCCCAAGTCGATCTACGACAACGTCGCCTTCGGTCCCAAGCTGGCCGGCCGCAAGGGCGACATGGACGACATCGTCGAGTCGGCGCTGCGCCGGGCCGCGCTGTGGGACGAGGTCAAGGACCGGCTCAAGAAGTCGGCCATGGGCCTGTCAGGCGGCCAGCAGCAGCGGTTGTGCATCGCCCGAGCCATTGCGGTCGAGCCGGAGGTCGTGTTGATGGACGAGCCGTGCTCGGCACTCGATCCGATTGCCACGTCGCGAATCGAAGATCTGATGCAGGAGCTCAAGACCGATTACACGATCGTCATCGTGACCCACAACATGCAGCAGGCCGCTCGGGTGAGTGACCGCACCGCGTTCTTCACGACTGAGGTCAACGAGACCAGCGATACCCGCACCGGGGTGCTCGTCGAGTTCGAGGTCACCGACAAGGTGTTCTCGAATCCTTCCGACGAGCGGACGGAGAACTATGTCACCGGCCGATTCGGCTGACCGCCGCGGTCCGCTCCGGGCCACCTACGGCGCCGAGCTCGAGCAGTTGCGACTGCAGATCGAGGTGATGGGGGTGATGGTCGACCAGAACCTCGAACGGATGCGTCAGGTGCTCGAGACGGGCGACCCCGGCATGGCCGAGCACGCCTTGGCCGCCGACGACGACATCGACGCCATGAACGTGTCGCTCACCGAACGCTGCTACGACGTGCTCGCCCGCGAAAATCCAGTCGCATCGGACCTGCGGCTGGTCGTGTCGGTCGTTCGGGTCATCAGCGAACTTGAACGAGTCGGTGACCTGTGCCTTCGGGTCGTCAAGGCTTCGCTCGACCACGACCTGTTGGTGAAGTCGACCCGCGCCTTCGACATCCTGGCCGTCATGGCCGTCGACGCGACCGACCTGTTTCGTTCGGCCCTGCGGGCCTGGGGCACGGCCGACCTCGAACTGGCGGCTGAGCTGGCCGAAGGATCGAGATCGATCGACCTGGCCTACGCTCAGCTGGTCGAGACGCTGGTCGCCCTCCGCGGGCCCGATGCGGCGGCCATCGCCATGCGATCCCTGGTGGCCGGACAAGCGCTCGAACGTATCGCCGATCATTCCGCCATCCTGGGGAGTCGGCTGCGGTACTTGATCACCGGAGACCCGGGGCACCTGGCCGCCGAGATCCGCCGATGAGCGGAGAACGCCGATGACTGAGGTCCGACGCACCTTCCACCAGGAACTCGACCACATCCGGGCCGACATCGTGCGAGCTGCCGCCTTGGTCACCGAGTGCGTTCCCCGGGGTACCGACGTATTGCTGTCCAACGACCTGCAGGGCGCCCAGAAGCTCATCGAGGACGACGATCTGCTCGACTCGCTCTGCCTCGAGATCGAGGAGCGCTGCTACCAGGTGCTGGCGCTGCAGCAGCCGGTGGCGATCGACCTGCGTTCGCTCGTCACCGCGATTCGCCTGACATCCGAGATCGAGCGTTCGGGGGATCTGATGGTCAACGTAGCCAAGGGTGCCCGTCGCATCTACGGCGTGCAGTTCGATCCCCGTCTGCGGGGCCTCATCGAGCGTATGAGTGAGGAAGCCACGCGCCTGTTCAAGCTGTCGATCGATGCCTACGCCGAAGGCAACGCCAGTCTGGCCGCGGCTCTGGACGACATGGACGACGGTCTCGATCTGCTGCACAAGGACTACATCCAGGCCATCTTCGAGTCGCACCACGACGGCAACATCGATCTGCAGGCCGCCGTGCAACTGGCCTTGGTGGGCCGCTACTACGAGCGCATCGGCGACCATGCCGTCAACATCGGGGGCCGGGTCGAGTACATGGTGACCGGGTGGCTGCCCGAGCACAACGGCGCCGCTCGGCTGCAGGCCCGCCAAGATCGGGCCGACCGCGAGCGGGCGACCGCGTCGGTCCCGAACCCCGCCGAAAGCCCGGCCCCGAGCACCGCCGAGCAGGGTGACCGGGCCGGTCCCCGAGACCCCAGCCGTTGATCGCCGTGCCGGTGCCCACGATCGCCTTGGTGGTGCCGGCGCCGCTTCTTGTCGTCCTCGTCGGGGTGGCCGTCGCCCTCGTCGTGATCCTGTTGGTGCGCCTGCGAGCGGCCCGGCGTCAGCTCCAGCACGAACGTCACGTCGCCGAGCGGGTGCGCCTCGAGACCGAGCTCGACCGTCACGATGCGCTCGAGGCGCGCACCCGCCTCGAGCGAGCCCTCGACGGCATCCCCCAGGCCGTGCTGATCACCGATGCCGACGGGCAGGTCGTGGTGCGCAATCGCATCGCGGAGTCGTTCGACGATGCTCGCCACAGCGACGCATTGGTCGAAGCCGCCATCGACGAGTTGCTGGGCGAGGCCCTGGCTGGTCGCGAAGGACGCCGCACCATCGACCTGTTCGGTCCACCCAAACGCACCTTGGTGATCGTCACCACGCCGTTGCCTGATGGGGCCCTGGCCGTGGTCGACGACATCTCGGAGCGCCGTCGGCTCGATGCGACCCGTCGCGACTTCGTGGCCAACATCTCGCATGAGTTGAAGACGCCGGTTGGTGCGATGGGCCTGCTGGCCGAGACGCTGTTGGCCGAAGACGATCTGAAGGTCGCCCGGCGGTTGGCCGAACGGCTGTTGAACGAGGCCTTCCGGCTCGACCGCACCATCGAAGATCTACTGGTGCTCAGTCGCATCGAGGGCGAGGAGGTCGCGGATCACGAGCCGGTGCTGGTGCGGCGGGTCATGGCCGACGCCGTGGAGCGCATCGGCCCCGCCGCCGAGCAAGCCGGCATCGTGATCCACGCGATCGCTCCGGACACGCCCGTCGCCATCCAGGGTGACCGCCCGCAGCTGGTCTCGGCCCTCTACAACTTGCTCGACAACGCGGTGAAGTACTCCGACGACGGCGACACGGTCGAGGTTCGGGTCGCGATGCCGCTCGAGGGCCATCCCCACCAGGTCATCATCGAAGTGCAAGATCACGGCATCGGCATACCCAAGGCTGACCTGGAGCGCGTGTTCGAGCGGTTCTACCGGGTCGACCAGGCCCGTAGCCGCACCACCGGTGGCACCGGTCTCGGCCTGGCCATCGTGCGCCATGTCGCCACCAACCATGCCGGCCAGGTGCAGGTTGAGTCCCGTCTCGGCGAGGGTTCGACCTTCTCGTTGCTGCTGCCCCGGGCGGTCGATGCACAGTCGATCGCCGATCCCGCTCACCCAGCGCATTCCCCGAAGAAGGCAGGCATCACATGACCCCGTCGACCTCCGTGCTCGTTGTCGAGGACGAGGATTCGTTCATCGACGCCCTCACCCTCGGACTCACCCGCGAGGGATTCAGGGTGAGCGTGGCGCGTGATGGCGCGGAGGCGCTCGACATGTTCGACGAGGTGCAGCCCGACCTGGTTTTGCTCGACGTCATGTTGCCCAAGGTCTCGGGCCTCGACGTCTGTCGCGAACTGCGGTCGCGGTCGAGTGTCCCCATCATCATGGTCACGGCCAAGGGGGCCGAGATCGATACGGTCGTGGGGCTCGAGGTTGGCGCCGATGACTACGTCACCAAGCCGTACCGCCTGCGGGAACTGGTCGCCCGGATGCGAGCGGTCCTGCGCCGCCGAGCCTCGGAAGACTCCACCCCGGAATCGCCCCTGGCCGATGAGGCGGTTGAGGTGGGCGATGTGCGGGTCGACCATGAACGCCATGAAGTGCTGATTCGAGGCGCCGATGTCCGCCTGCCCCTGAAGGAGTTCGAGCTGTTGGCGCTACTGCTCGAGAACGCCGGTCGGGTACTCACCCGCGAGACCCTCATCGACCGCGTGTGGGGCGCCGACTACGTGGGCGATACCAAGACCCTCGACGTGCACATCAAGCGACTGCGCTCGAAGGTCGAGCCCGACCCGGCCAATCCCTTGCGGATCGTGACCATTCGCGGCCTCGGCTACAAGTACGAGAGCCCTCGCAGCTGATCCGATCGTTCGGACTGGGGGACTCCGGCGACGGCATCCCCCTACCATTGCACCCATGAGCGACCCCTACCCGCAGCCGTCGGCTCGGGATCCTCGTCGCCCGTTTGTTTCGACTCCCTTCACTCGGCTGGCGCGCACCCACGCCTTTTCGGTGGCCGGCGACTCGCTGTTCACCGTCGGTCTGGCCGGTTCGGTGTTCTTCGCCGTGCCTCTCGGTCAGGCCCAGTGGAAGGTCGGGCTCTATCTGCTGCTGACCTTCGCCCCGTTCGCCGTCGCCGCGCCGCTGATCGGGCCGGTGATCGATCGGCTCAAGGGCGGTCGGCGGTGGATGATCATCGGTTCGATGGTGTTCCGGGCCCTGCTCTGCGTGCTGATCGTGCGGGATTTCTCGCACGTCACCTTCTACTTCGAGGCCTTTCTGATGCTGGTCTCGGGCAAGGCCTACCTGATCTCGAGAGCGGCGGTGGTGCCGACGACCGTGCGCAATGACCGGGAACTGGTCGAGGCCAACTCGAAGCTGAGCCTGCTCAGCGGGGTGGCGGCCGTGGTGGCGGCCATCCCGGGCGGCATCTTGTTGAAGCTGGGTGGCGACACCTTGGGCCCGCAACTCACCGTCGGTCTGGCCGGCATCGTGTTCGCCATCGGGGCCGGCTTCGCCACCCGATTGCCGAAGGTGGTCGTGGCCATCGATCCGCCCGGCGCGGCCGAGAAGCTCGAACTCAAGAGTGCGGGCATTCGGTTGGCCGCCTCGGCGATGGGTTTGCTGCGGGCCGCGGTGGGGCTGCTGCTGCTGGTGCTGGCCTTCGCCTTCAAGGCGGGCGATGTGCCGCTGTGGTTCGTAGGAGCGGCTGGCTTGATGGCCCAGGCCGGGGTGTTGGTCGGCGCAGCGCTGGCGCCTCGGCTGCGCACGTCATTCGTCGAGTCACGGATCATCGTCGGGTCCCTGGCCGTCACCTGCATCGGCGGGTTCGTCGGCTTCGTCATCGGCGGAGTGGTGGCCGCCGCGCTGCTGTCGTTCATCCTGGGGGCGGCATCGGGAACGGCCAAGCAGGCGTTCGACGCCCTCGTGCAACGTGACGCGCCCGACGCCAACCGGGGCCGGTCGTTCGCTCGATTCGAGACGAAGTTCCAGTTGGCCTGGGTGATGGGGGCATTCATCCCGGTGGTGCTCTCTGGGGTGGGCGTGCCGATCACGATCGAGGTCGGGTACCTGCTCATCGGGTTGCTCATGGCCATCGGGTTGGTGTCGTATTTCGTCGGTCAGCGTCGGGTGGCCAGCGGTACGTACGAATGGGAGTCGCCGAGCCAGCGGCTGATCCGTGAGGCCCGCAGCCGAGTCGGCCCCGGGCGATCCGATCCCGACGCCATCAGCGAGCAGGACGGCCCAGTCGTCGCCTCCGCGGCACTCGGCGCGCCGACACCCGACGACCGCACAACACGCTTGCCCGCGCCTCCCGACCCGGCACGGCCCGAGTGGAGTCCGCCCGCCGGATTCGTGGTCCACCCCTTGACCGACTCGTCGTGGGCCGTCCCTCCTCATTCGGCGCCGCGGCTGCATGTCTTCGACGGCGAGGCTGACGCTGACCAGCGCTCCGATGTCGACCCGACGACGGGTGCCTTCTCACCGCTGGACCAGCCGATGTTGCCGTTCGAGGCGGTCGACCCGACCACGATCGACGGGCCGCCGGGCGATGACGCCACCATCGTCGATCCACCGGTGATCGATCTCGCGCTCAATGACCCGACCACCGCCGAACTGCCCTTCGCCGAACCCCGTTGGCGAGACAGCCGCCGCTGACCCTCCGCTCCCTCGCCCGTCCTCTCGCCCGAACCCTCGCTCCCCGACTGAACCTTGTGTGTTTGGGCGCACCAGGGTGCGCAGATCCACACAAGGTTGGTGGGTGGGGTTGGTGTTTTCGGTCAGCCGGTCAGCCGGTCAGTAGATCAGTCGGGGAGGTCGGGGAGGTCGATGCGGGCCAGCCACAGGCCGGGGGCATCGACGTCGGCTGGGGTCGGCAGGTTGCGGGCCGAGTCCCACAGGCGAGCGAGACCCTCGGTCCCGGCCCGTTCGACGACGCCGGCGATGAACGTCATGCCTCGGTCATACTGGGCCTGGCTCAGCTCGAGCCCGAAGAGCTGCTCGACGAAACGATTGGATGGGTCGGCCTCGACCCGTCGGCGACGCACCGCTTCGGTGACCATCGAATACGACGCCAGCAGACCGGTACCGATCTGATCCATGGTGTGATCGACGTAGCCGATGATGATGGCGACGAGAGCCTCGAAGCGCGGCAGCAGGTCACGTTGGGCGGGTGACTGGATCGCGCCGAGCAGCGTCTCGGGGTCGCCGAACAGCGACTGCAGGCCGGCCAGGTCGGACGGGTCGTTCAGGTCAACCTCGCCCATTCGCCGTTCGAGGCTGCCGGGGTCGGTCTGGAAGCCGGCGAGGTAGTCGTGCAGCAGCAGCTCGAGCGCGGCCCGTACATGCGGCACACCGATCACCGCGTGGGTGGCGATCTCGTGCAGGCAGACCCACAGCAGCAGATCATCGGGCGGCAGGCTCCATTCGGTCCCGAAGGCCTCGACGTTGGCCGTCACGATGGTGAGCTCATCGGTCGGTGGTCGTGGTACGGGCAGGTCGTAGGCCCCGAACGAACGCTGAGCCAGATGGCCGACCATCGATCCGGCGGTCATGCCGAGCATGGTGGGCCCGATCATCTGCATGAGCGGGGCCATCCACGCCATGGGGTCGGCGCCGCTCGGCGTTTCGTCGATGGTGGGAACGTCGTCTTGATGCAGCGAACCGGCAAGCTGCTCGAACAGTGGTCGGTAGGCGTCGAGCGCCTGCTGCGCCCATTGCGAGCGGGTGACCGGGACGATGGTGATACCACGGCCCGTGATCGACGTGGTGAGCCCGGTGGCGTTGGCGACCTGCAGGTCGGCGACCCGCGTCAGCTGCTCGATCTTGATCCGGTCCAGCGGGTCGACGTTGGGTTCGGATGTCTCGCCGACGGCGATCGAGAACGCCAGTTGCCGGGCGGCATCCCAGTTGACCGGCCCCTGCTGTTGGAAGAGCTTGGCGAGATCGCCGAAGATCGGCATCCCCTTGAACGGGTTGTCGTCGCCGAACGGGTCGTTGCCGCCCGACCCAGGGAGGCCAGAGTCGCTCATCGCCGTCATGGTAGGCGGGACCCGTACCGGTTCCCCCTCGGGTCAGCGGCTGGCCGCCGACAATGGTGTGTCGCGACAACGCGCCGGGCATCATGGGTCGATGAACGAGACGGTCGTCATCACCGGAGCGAGTGGCTCCTTGGGACGTCGGGTGGTGGCGCTGGCGGCCGCGGCGGCCGACGTCGGCCGAGTCATCGCCGTCGATCCGGCCCTGCACGTTGCCGACCTGCCGTCTGGCGTCGAGGTGCACACCTTCGAGCCGGACCACCCCGAAGTCAAGGGCCTCTTCGATGGCGCCGACGTGGTGGTGCACCTCGGTGCGCCGTCGGCGATGGCACCCGACGGCCTGCCCGGCGGGGCCTCGGCCCGCCGCGAGCTGACGGTCACCCGGGCTGTGTTCGACGCGGCGGCGGCAGCCGGTGTGGCTCACGTCGTGATCCTGTCGAGCGCAATGGTCTACGGCGCGTGGGGCAACAACCCGGTTCCGCTGACCGAGGACGCGCCCCTGCGGCCCGACCCGAGCCTCGCCTACGCGGTCGCTCGGGCCGAAGCCGAACGGTTGGCCTTCGAGTGGCGCAACGCGCAACCGGGCAGCACCGTCGCCGTTCTTCGTCCCGCCGTGGCGGTCGCCGCCGAATCGGCCGAGTGGCTGGCTGGCTCACCCTGGTCGGCGGCCTCGCTGCGGGCCTCGGGTACCGACCGGCCGACACAATTCCTGCATCTTGACGACCTCTCGTCGGCCATCGATCACGCCTGGCGGCATCGCCTCGATGGGCCCTTCAACGTGGCGCCCGACGGGTGGTTGCCCGCCGACGCACTCCGCGACTTGGCCGGGCCGGTCGGGCGGTTGCACCTGCCCCCCGGTTTCACCCGCCGGTTCGGCTTGTGGCGATCAGAGATCGGCACCAACGGCCCGCCCGAGGGATGGTCCTACACCCAGCACCCCTGGGTCGTCGCCAACGACCGATTGCGCGCCACGGGATGGGAGGCGCGCCACCGCAACGAGGAGGTCTACATCGAGGCCGACGACGGCGGACCGCTGGCCTCGATGAGTCCGAGTCGGCGCCAGGGGCTCTCGCTAGTGGCGGCCTCAGGTTTGGTGGCCGCGGCCGTCGGCTCGCTGGTCTGGGCCGCTCGGCGCCGAGGTCGGCGCACCTCGGCCTGAGCGTTGTCTCACGGCACGGAGCTGTTCTCGGCCAGTGTGGCCAGCGCGACGTCCTGGTCGATGCCGCGGATGTAGCTGATGCCGACCGATTCGCCGGGTCGGTGGCGCCGAAGCGCGACCACCAGGTCAGAGCTCGACTCGATGGCGGTCTGGTTGTCGATGCCGATGAGGATGTCGCCGACCTCGAGCCCGGCGTTCTCGGCCGGGCTTCCTGGGGCGACGGCATCGACCCGGGCGCCGGATCGGCCGAGCCGAGCCGCATCGGCATCGGGCAGGTCGCTGGACTGGACCCCGAGCCACGGGTGGGCGACTCGGCCCGTGGCGATCAGCTCGTCGGCCTCCTGCTTGGCGAATTCGATCGGGGTGGCGTAGCGGGGCACCAGCGTCGTCGATCGTGTCGTCACGGAGGTGGAGTCGTCGATCGTCTTGGCCGTCGCCATGCCGCGGTGGGTGACCAGCCCGATGGCCGCGCCCGAACTATCGATCAGCACCGCGCCCGAGCTCGATGTCGAAACCCGCACGTTGGTCTGGATCATGTCGTGCAGCGAGGTGCCATCGGTCAGGTCGACTCGACGGTCGAGGGCGCTGATCAGGCCGACCGAGATGGTGGGTGAACCCTGCCGGCCGGGGATGCACTCGATGGCGATCGTGGGTTCGCCCAACTCGAGGTTGCTCTGCATGCCCATCACGGCCGTCGGGAAGTTTGGCCCCTCGACCTTGAGCACGGCCAGGTCGGTCGACCGATCCATGCCCACCACCCGGGCGGGTAGCACGGTGCCGTCGGACAGCTGCACCGAAACCAGGGTGGCCCCGTCGATCACGTCGGCGGTCGTCATCAGGTGGCCGTCATCGCGAAAGATGATGGCGGTGCCACTGTTCGCGCCCGTCGCAGTGGTGGCGTCGACCCGGGCAATGGCGGGCAGCACCCGGTCGGCCAGGGCCAGCTCGGTCGGTGCCGGATCCTTGGGCGCCGACAGCTGGACCTGCTCGACGGTCACCTTCTGGCGATGATCGAGCCCACCGGTCAGCACGAGCACCGCCAGCATGGCGGTGGCCCCCACGAGCCCGGAGATGACGCTGATCCCGACGGTCCGCCGGCGGCGCGGCCGAACGGCCACGATGGTCAGCGGCTGGTTCGAACCGACCTCGGACGGGTGCCGCCAGAGGCGGTCGTCAGGGGGCGGTGGAGGGCCGAACCCGGGCAGGTCCTCGGGCTCGTCGTCGTGGGGCACGGGCGAAACGATAGTGAGAGGGGGTGCGCAGGGGACCGCGCCCCGCGTCGGCCGGTCGTGGCTTCGCCCGGAATGGCGATGCGAGTCGCCTACGATGTACGCCGTGACACCACCCGAACATGACGACGACTGGGTCGGATTGTCGTCGCAGCCCCTGCCGGTGGGGTTGGCCACCGATTGGGTCGTCCTGCCTCGCTGCGGTGCGGTCGTCGTCTTCAGTGGTACGGCCCGTGATCATTCGGTCGACCGCAACGACGTCACCCTGCTCGAGTACGAGGCCTACGAAGAACAGGCCGAGCCTCGGATGCGGGCCATCGCGACCGAAGCCCGGACCCGATGGCCCGAGGTCGGGCGTCTCGTGCTGCTGCACCGCACGGGCGCGGTACCGCTGAGCCAGTCGGCGGTGGTGGTCGCCGTTTCGGCGCCGCACCGCGGCGGGGCTTTTGATGCCGCCCGGTTCGTCATCGATGCGGTCAAGGCCACCGTGCCGATTTGGAAGCGGGAGACCTGGCCCGGCGGCGAGAGCTGGGGTCTCGAAGCCCAGCATCTGACCGACGTGACCGACGTGACCGCCTTGAGCGGGTTGACCGAATCGGTGGGCCCGTGAGCAACGGGGCCTTCCTGCTGTTGGCGTTCGGCCTCAGCATCGCCGGATCCCTGCTGATCTGGGTGCTGAACCGCAAGCCCAAGACGTTCATGTCGAGCATCGACGATTTCTCCCGCGAGATGAAAGCGCTCGGCCGCGAGCCCGAGGTTCCGGCCGGTGGTCGTCGTCGCAAGCGTCCGGCTCAGCCGCCGGCACGCGGCCCGGCGCCCAAGGCCAAGGGCGAGGCCGACTGGTTGTCGGATCCGAACGAGGAGCGTCGGCCATAGCTCGCGACCTGGCCATCGATCTGGGCACCGCCAACACCCTGGTGTACGCGCGCGGTGAAGGCATCGTGCTCAACGAGCCTTCAGTCATCGCGCTCAACAGCCGCACGCAGGATGTGCTGGCCATGGGCCACGAGGCGTGGCAGATGATCGGCCGCACGCCGAGCTACATCGTCGCCGTTCGGCCGTTGCGCAAGGGTGCGATCACCGATTTCGAGATCACGCAGCGCATGATCCGGCTGCTGCTGCAACGCGTCGGGGTGAGCCGGTTCAACCGGCCCCGGGTCGTGATCTGTGTACCTTCGGCCATCACCGCGGTCGAGCGACGGGCCGTGATCGAGGCGGCCAAGCGGGCGGGGGCATCCGAGGCCCACCTGATCGAGCAGCCGATGGCCGCGGCGATCGGTGCCGGCCTGCCCATCAACGAACCCATGGGCAACATGGTCGTCGACATCGGCGGTGGTACCTCCGAAACCGCGCTCATCTCGCTGGGCGGGGTCGTGGCTCTCGAGGCCGTGCGGATCGGGTCGTTCGACATCGATGCCCACATCCAGACCTACATCCGTCGCGAATACGGCATCGCCATCGGCGAACGCACCGCCGAGGAGATCAAGGTCACCATCGGTTCGGCGTGGCCGACCGAGAACGAGTTCGCCGCCGAGGTCCGCGGCCGTGAGCTGATGAGCGGCTTGCCCAAGACCGTCGTGCTCTCGGCCGAAGAGGTGCGCGACGCCATCGACGAGCCGGTGTCGGCCATGGTCGATTCGGTCATCGCCTGCCTCGGCCAGGCTCCCCCCGAGCTGGCCCAGGATCTGATCATCCAGGGGGTGCACCTGGTCGGCGGCGGCGGCATGTTGCGCGGGCTCGACCTGCGGCTGGCCCAGGAGACCGAGATCCCGGTGCACCTGGTCGAGGCGCCCCTCGAGTGCGTGGTGCTCGGCGCCGGCCACTGCATCGAGGCCTTCGACGCCCTCAAGGTCATGTTCATGACCTAGACCGTCCCCCCCACCGCGTTTCGGCGCCGATTTGTTTCGCTCAGCGAAACAACCAGGGGGGTAAAAGGCGGGAGGGCGGACCTCTCAGCGGGATCGACGACCTGTGAGGGGTCGCACGGGTCGGTCGCCGGAGGTGTCGGCTGGCGTTCTCGGGTGGTTCACGGCCGGGCAACGGACGGGCAACGGACGGGCAACAGCGTTCGTGGTGGGTGGAAGCCATGACCGAACGTCGGCAACTGGTAGTCGTGGGCAACGGCATGGTGGGCCACAAGCTGCTGGAGGCGTTGGCCGACCGCGGGGGCTGCGAGCAGTGGAACGTGGTCACCTTCGCCGAGGAGACCCGACCGGCGTACGACCGGGTGGGGCTCAGCTCGTTCTTCATCGGCTCGACGGCGGCTGACCTGTCGTTGGTGGCCGACGGGTTCTTCGAGGAGCACGGCATCACCGTGCACTTGGGCGACCCGGTGACGTCCATCGACCCGGCCGCCCACACGGTGACTTCAGCCGCCGGTCGCGTCATCGGCTACGACGCCCTGGTGTTGGCGACGGGGTCGTATCCGTTCGTCCCACCCGTGACCGGTCACGACGTCGACGGTGCCTTCGTGTATCGCACGATCGACGATCTCGAGGCGATCGCCGCCGCGGCGATGCACCCCGGCGCGACGACCGGCACGGTGATCGGTGGGGGACTGCTCGGGCTCGAAGCGGCCAACGCCCTGCGGGCCATGGGGCTCGAGACGCACGTCGTCGAGTTCGCCCCACGGCTCATGCCGGTGCAGGTCGACAAGGGTGGGGGTCGGGCCCTGCGCCGACGGATCGAGCAACTGGGCGTGCACATCCATCTGGGCCGTCAGACCACCGAGGTGGTGGCTGGCCCCGAAGGGTGGGTGTCGCACCTGACCTTTGCCGACGAGACGCACGACGATCTGGCCGTCGATGTTCTCGTCTTCTCGGCGGGCATCCGACCGCGGGATGACCTGGCCCGGGCCGCCGGCTTGGCCGTCGGCGAGCGCGGCGGGATCGTGGTCGATGAACAGCTGCGCACCTCGGTCCCCGACGTGTGGGCCATCGGCGAGTGTGCACCGGTCGACGGCCGGATCTTCGGATTGGTCGCCCCCGGCTACGACACGGCCCGGGCCGTGGCCCGCCAACTGACCGGTGTCGACGGCGGCGATCCGTCGGCCCAGTTCGTCGGGGCCGACATGAGCACCAAGCTCAAGCTGCTCGGCATCGACGTCGCCAGCTTCGGTGATGCCCACGCGGTGACCGAGGGAGCCCACGAGATCGTGTGGGACGACCCCCGCCGCGACGTCTACGAGAAGCTGGTGGTCTCGGCTGACGGCACCCAGGTGCTCGGCGGCGTGCTCGTCGGCGACGCGGCGGCCTATGGCACGCTCGTCCAAATGGCCCGCGGCGACATGCCGACGCCCGAGCACCCCGAAGCTCTGATCCTCCCTGATCTCGGCCTTGACCATGGCGGCAACGGCGCCGCCCTGGTTGGGGTCGGTGCCATGTCCGACGCGGCCACGATCTGCTCGTGCGAGAACATCACCAAGGGTGCGCTGTGCTCGGCGGTCACCGCCGGAGCCCAGACGGTCGGTGACCTCAGGGCCGGCACTCGGGCCGGAACCGGCTGCGGTGGTTGCGTGCCGCTGATGACCGACGTGCTGCGTGACGAGCTGGCCAAGGC
>JAYUBX010000294.1:0-13422 GCA_043740665.1 Candidatus Neomicrothrix sp. | reverse complement strand
CGGGTCGAGCCTGGTGGCCGTCGCCATCTTCTCGCTGCCGGCGCTCATCACCCACGCCGCGCTCGGCCACATCGCCTGGAGGTTCGCGGTGCCCCTGCTCATCGGGGTGATACCCGGCGCGCAGGTCGGGGCCCGCCTGTCGTTCGCGTCGTCCGACGTGCTGGTGCGGCGTCTGTTCGGCTGGTCGGTGCTGGCCATGTCGGTCGTCTACGGCGCCAGCGAACTGCTCGGGCTGCGCTGACCGCAGATGCTCTGGCTGGCGGTAGGCATGGCGCTGGCGTATGCGCTGACCAATGGGTTCCACAACGGCGCCAACTCGAACGCCGCGCTGGTCGTCACGCGCGTGGCCCGGCCCGGTCAGGCGGTCCTGCTCACGTCGGTCTTCTGTGCGCTCGGCCCGATCCTGGTCGGCACGGCCGTCGCCAACGTCGTCGCCAATCTGGTGCACGTCGACCCGAACGTCACCGTAGCGGTCCTCGGCGCCGGCCTGACCGGAGCGACGGCATGGAACGCGATCACCTGGAAGTTCGGCATCCCATCGAGTGCCGGCCATGCGCTCATCGGAGGGCTGGTGGGCGCGGCGGTGCTGCAGAGCGGATGGCAGGCCGTCTACTGGGGTGGTCTCGACGGCTGGAAACCGGTCGGCGTGCTGGGGTTCCTGCTGGCCCTGACCATCTCGCCGGTGTTGGGTTTCAGTGTCGGCCTCCTCGTCGACCGGATCCTGCGAGCCATCCTGGCCCGAGCCACCCGACGAGTGAACCGACCCATCCGTGGTGGCGAGTGGGCCTCGTCGGCCAGCCTCGCTTTCGCCAACGGCGCCAACGATGCGGCCAAGTCGATGGGGGTGATCGCCGCGCTGCTGCTGGCCGCCGGAAGGACGTCGACGTTGTCGGTGCCGCTGTGGGTGAAGGTCCTCAGCGGCCTGGCGCTCACGCTGGGCACCGCGGTGGGTGGGTGGGCGTTGGTCAACACCATCGGTCGACGCATCTACCGGATCCGGCCGGTTGACGGCCTGGCTGCCCAAGGCACCTCGACGGCCGTTGTTGTCGCCTCGTCATTGGTGGGGGCGCCCGTGAGCACGACGCAGGTGCTGGCCTCGTCGGTCGTCGGCATCGGTGTGAGTCGACGCCGGCTGCGTCACGTCAACTGGCGCATCGTCGCCACGATCCTGGCCACCTGGGTCACTACGCTTCCGGCCAGCGCGGCCATCGCGGCCGTGGCCCTGCCCCTCTGGAGGTGGTGACGTGGCTCGATGGTTTCTGCCCGAAACGCCTGACGTGTTGGGAATGTTGCGCGCCCAAGCCGGCCTGACCGTCGACGCCATGGAGGCCCTGCACCGGTGGACCGAAGGGGACAGCACGGCCGGCGACGACGTGCGCCGAATCGAGCACGAAGCCGACGAGTCCAAGCGACAACTGAGGATCTCGCTACGCGAGGCGTTCACCGTGCCGGTCGACGCCGAGGACATCTACACCCTGAGCGAACGACTCGACGCGCTGGTCAACGGAGCCAAGGACACGGTGCGCGAGGCCGAGGTCATGGAGGCCTCACCCGATTCGCACATGGCCGAGATGGCCGCTGAGTTGGCCTCCGGTGCCCGCCACCTGGCGGCCGCCCTCGACCTGATCGGCACCCATGACGACGCCACGACCGATCGGGCGACGGCCGAGGCTGATCTGAGCGTCAAGCAGGCTCGCAAGCTCGAACACACGTATCGCCGCGCCATGTCCGGCCTGCTCGAGCTCGACGACCTCCGCGAGATCGCGGCGCGTCGCGAGCTCTGCCGGCGCTTCGCCCATCTCGGTGACTTGCTGGCCCAGGTGGGCGATCGCATCTGGTACGCGGCGGTGAAGGAGGCGTGAGCAGACACGCGTCGCCAATCGCGAGAGTCGCGGCAGTCGCGCTGGTCCTGCTGGCGGGGCCACTGAGGTCGGCCAGTTCGGCCCAGGTGGCGACGCCGTTTCCGCGGGCGATCATGGCGTTCCCGCCATCGACCCCGGGCGAGGCCAGTCAGCCGGCATTGGCGATCAGGACCGTCGCCGCCGCCGACGCCGTCAGTGGCGGATCGGCGGCGACTCGGGCAGTGACGGTGGGGTTCGCCACGGCATTTTCCCTTCCGTCGGGTCGCTATCGCGTGTCGATCGTGGTGGGTGACCCGACTGGCGCCCGTCAGCGGGCGTCGCTGGTGAGCGTCGGCGGCGCCACCAGCGGCACCATCGAGACCAGCTCGGACGGTGGAACCTGGACGTCGAAGGGCGCGACTCGGGCCACCTTTGACGCCGATTCGGTCACCATCGATGTGCCCGTGGGCGGGGCGGTCGCCAGTGCCGCGCTCTGGGCCGAAGCCGAGCTCGGGACGGACGTCACCCAGGCCACCCGATCACCCGCGTACGCGTTGGGGGCGGTGCTCGGCCAGTCGCCCGACGGCCGGATGCCGGGAACGAGCTGGGCCCGGACGGCGGTGCCGGGCGAAGGGTCGGCCGGCACCGACGCTCCGTTCGTCGAGATCCCTGGGTCGCCCCCGACGGTGTCGGTCGACAATCAGGCGCTCGTCGTGGACGAGACCTCGAAGCCACCGACGCGGGTTGGGGATCAGACCGTCGTGAACGTGATCGACTCGATCACGTTCATGCCCACCTACACCGCGGCTGGCACGGTCGCGGCGGTCATCGATATCAACCGCACCACTGGCGTTGTCCAGGCTCTCGAGTTGTCGTCGGGTGCGCCCGTTGACCGAAGCGGCGACAGCATGTGGCTCATCTCGGGACTCTCGCCGATCGCTCCGGGGGCACCGGGAGAGATCGTGATTGATCTCGAGAAGGTGGCGGCCGTGCTGGGGTTCGGTCTCGACCCCGACGCGCTGGGCATCGGGCTGCAGCGCACCGTCACCCTGGCCAATGGCGGAGTAGTGGTGGGAGCGGCGGTCCAGGGCACCCTCGGATGGTTCCAAGGCGCGTCGGTGCCGGTTGGGGCGGTGCCGTCGTCGGTGGACCAGCCTGCCGCTGCCACGACTGCCGATCATCGGCGCCCGGCGCTGCTGGTGGGATCCATCGCCGCCGTCCTGGTACTCGTGGGTCTCGTCGCGATCGGGTTGCGTCGCCGCCGGTCGGGCCGAGCGCCAGATCGGACCATCGGTCGAGCCGGTCAATCCCCGGATGCGGCGCTGTCCGGCCTCGATGCTCGGGTCGTCGAGCTGGCGATACGGGTCGATCAGCTGGGCCCGAAGGCGGACGACGACGACTCGCCACCGGGGGCACCGCCTCGATCGTGATGGTCCGATTGTCGGCTTGCCGCTCGTCGCGGCGTCCGGTGGGCCATGATTCGGGGGTCTACCCCTTGCCCCCGAACCGTTTGAGACGTTCTTCCTTCCATGGTCATGGCCGACGCACCTCGACACGACCCGGCCGGGTCCGATGCGGGCGACGGGTTGGTTGCCGATGCGGCGCCACCCGCGGCCGCGGCGCTGTCGTGGGCTGAACGCGAGACGGTGGACGCCCTCAAGCGGTTGGCTCGAGCCCAATCGCAGGTGCAGGCCCTTGAAGACCGGTTGCCGGCGGAGGTGGCGCCGATCGACCCCGTCGACGGCGAGCGCCTGGTCGAGATCCATCGCGAGCTGGCGCAGGCGCGGTCCAAGGCGGCGGGCCGCTTCGGCCGAGCGTCGTCCCGCGAGCGGGTCGGTCAGCTTGAGACCAGTGAACGACTGCTGCTCGGGCATCTCGGCTTGGCCGACTATGACGCCTACCTGGTCGCGTCCGTGCCCGTACGGTTCGACCAGACGCAGGTCGACCCGCAGGTGCTGGCTTTCGCTCGCCAAGAATTGGTCTCGGCCCGCCAGGCCTGGCTCGAGGTGCAGGCCCTGCCCGAGCCCGAAGCCGACCCGGTCGAGCCTGCGGCCGATGATGCGGAGCCGTCGATCGATGGCCCCGACGTGGCCTGAGCGGCCCCGTCGGCCGACCGACTTGTGCACGTGAAACGCGAGCCCAGATTTCGTCGACGGCGTCGACTCGTGGCCGCCGCACTGGTGATCACCGTTGCCGTCCTGGTGGCGGGTGTCGTCGCCGTGATCAGTTCGCGTTCGTCGACCTTGGTCCTCTCGGCTTTGCCGTGTCGGGCGGTGGCAGGGGACTCGATGGTCGATCTCGATCTGGCCCAGGCGCAGAACGCCACCACGATCGCCGCGGTGGGCAAGCGAGAAGGGCTTCCCGATCACGCGGTCACGGTGGCGTTGGCGACCGCCATGCAGGAATCGAAGTTGCGCAACCTCGACTACGGAGACCGTGACTCGCTGGGCCTGTTCCAACAACGTCCGTCGCAGGGCTGGGGCACCGCCGAGCAGGTGATGTCGCCCGGGTACGCGGCGGGGGCCTTCTACGCCAAGCTCACCGCGGTGTCGGGCTGGCAGACCATGGATGTCACCGACGCCGCGCAGCGGGTCCAGCGCAGCGGGGCGCCGTCGGCCTACGCCAAGTGGGAGGCCGACGCGAGGGTGCTCGCCCAGGCGTTGACCGGCGAGGTTCCGGCCGGCCTCGGTTGTCGGATCGTCGCGCCGAAGGGCTCGACGCTGTCCGACGGATGGTCCGACGCGCTGGCCGGCGAGCTGGGCCCCGGCAGCACCGACCCGTCGGCGGCGGCGGCCACGGGCTGGACGGCCGCCGCCTGGCTGGTCGGCCACGCCGATGCCTACCAGATCAAGTCCGTGACCTACGCGGGTCAGCGATGGAGAGCCAAGTCCGGTGGGTGGAAGCCGTTCACCGGTCACGGAGCCGATGTCGGCGGCGTCCAGATCGCCTGAATTCGGGTGAGCGGCTGGTGGATCGACTGGCTGGGGTCACGCGGTATGGGACTCGGTGGAGATGAGGCCGGCCTCGGCCGACACCAGATCGACCATGGTGTCCTGGTCGGTGACGTCGGCCTGGTCGGTGTCGGCTCGTGCCGGAAGCCAGAGGTAGGCCGCCAGCGCGCCGACCAGCGCAATGTCGACCATCACTCGTGAGCTCAGGACGAAACCGTCGATGTAGGCGCGGCTGGCGACCTGGCGGATCAGGGCGCCGGCTGCCGGCCCGGCCTGCTCGGTGGCCCGTTGGGCCACGACCAGCGCGGCGCTGACCGAATCCTTGGTCGCGTCGACCGCCGAAGCGGGTACCGGCGTGCCGGCCAGACCGTGGGCCACCTTGCTGCTGTAGATCGAGGCCACCAGGCTGCCGGCGATGGCGACGCCGAGGGTGCCACCCAGCTCGCGAGTGGTGTCGTTCACGGCCGACCCCACGCCCGCTCGTTCGGGGGGCAGCGCCCCCATGATCGACTCGGTGGTGGGGGCGGTCCGAAGCTGAGGCCGCTGCCCATGAAGCCCATGGCCGCCACGATCACCCAGTAGCTCGACGTGGCGTTCGACGTGCTGGCGATGAACATGCCGATGGCCATCGACGTCAGAACCCACGTCACGATCGCCTTGGTCCCGAAGCGGTTGACCAGCTTGGGCGCCAGCGGCGACGCGATGCCGGTCGCCATCGCGAAGGGCAGCGTGCGCACCCCGGCCTCGAGGGTCGAATAGCCGCGCACGGCCTGGAAGTACTGGGCCACGGTGAACACGAAGCCGAACAGGGTGAAGAAGGCGATGGTGATCGACAGGCTGCCGGCGCTGAACCGCAGGTTGGTGAAGATCCGGACGTCGAGCATGGGCGCATCGGTGTGCAGCTCCCAGAGCAGGAAGCCACCGATCAGCCCGGCGGCCGACGCCAAAGCGAGCAGGATGCCGGGCGAGGTCCATCCCCAGCCGGGTGCTTCGATGACGGCCCACACCAGACTGGTCACGCCGGCGACCGAGAGCACCAGACCGAGCGGGTCGATCCGATTGGCGTGCGGGTCCTTCGAATCGGGGATCAGCATCCGACCGGCTACCAGGGCGACGATGACGATCGGGACGTTGACGAGGAACACCGAGCCCCACCAGAAGTGCTCGAGCAGGTAGCCACCGGTCACCGGTCCGACCGCGACCGACAGGCCGCTGACGGCGGCCCAGATGCCGATGGCCTTGGCCCGCTCGGCGGGTACCTGGAACACGTTGCTGAGGATGGCCAGCGTGGCCGGGAAGATCAGCGCGGCCCCGACGCCCATGGCGGCCCGGGCGGCGATGAGCTGGTCGGGTGTCTGGGCGTAGGCGGCCAGCGCCGAGGTGACGGCGAACCAGGCCAGGCCGAGGGCGAGGGCGGGGCGGCGGCCGAATCGGTCGCCCAGGCTGCCGGCGGCGAGAAGCAGACCGGCGAACACCAGGGTGTAGGCGTCGACGATCCACTGCAGTTGGCTGGTGGTGGCTCCGAGCTCGCGCACCATGGTGGGCAGAGCCACGTTGACGATGGTGCCGTCGATCACGATGACGAACACCGACAGGCAGAGCACGGCCAGGCTCGCCCATAGCCGGCGGTGGACGGGGTCGAGCGAGGAACCCGCCGTCGGGCGGGTCGAGTGCAGCGGAGCGAGCGTGAGCCATCGGACGGCGCCTCCTGGGCGGATCGGCCGCCGCGGTCGGGGGGGCCACCCGCCGGTCCATAACGGGGTTATATCGCTGTCACTATGACCTCGGTCTCACGCCAGGCGTGGGCTGCGGTGCAACCGATCTGGAGGCTTTGCATGTCTTGTAGCAAGGCAAACTTTGATAAATCAGAACTATGCCGAGTTGCTTGCCATACTCCCATCGGCGTGGAACCTTTGGGGGATGGTCACTCGCTCGGGGATCAAGCCGGACCGGCTGCCCGATGAGCTGTTGTCGGAGGGCGTCTCATCCTTCGATGTGGCCGAAGCCGCGCGTCGCACGGGTCTCTCGCGGGATCGGGTGCATGGTGCGCTGAAGCGCCTGGCCGACTCCGGCGAGATCTTCAGTGCTGCTCGTGGTTTCTACGTGATCATCCCGCCGGAGTACCGCTCGTGGCGTGCGGTCCCGGCGTCCTGGTTCGTCGATCCGATGATGGCTCACCTCGGTCGCCGTTACTACGTCGGCCTGTTGTCCGCGGCCGAGCTCTTCGGTGCGGCACACTCGCCGCCGAGCATCCCGGCGTCGACGCAATGCTGGACTCGGTCGACCAACGCCTCGTAGGTCGCCCCGGCCACCACCTTGCTGTCCTCGGACGGCTCGAACCCAGGGACCACGCCCTCGAACATGATCCGGTAGTGCGTGGCGTTGGCGACGGCGAAGTCGCGGTAGGCAGCTGCGCAGATCGGCCAACGGGTCGTCGGTCGTCGGGGCTTCGAGCATCGCCGCCAGCAGGCCGTCGAACCCTTCGCGGAACAGCGCGTCGACCACGCCGTCCTTGCCTCCGAAGCGGCTGTAGACCCCCATGGTCGACACGCCGGCGGTGGCGGCGATGCGGCGGACGGTGAGCGCCTCGGGACCTTCGTCGGCCAGCAGGGTGCTGGCCGCGCTCAGCAGCAACGCACGGGTGTCAGCCATGGCGCGACCCTATGCGGGTCCGGACTACTCGGATTGGTAGGGGGTCGGGTCGTCGACGCCCGCCTCGCGAAAACCCTTGGCCCGCAACAGGCACGAGTCACAGTGACCGCAGGCCCGGCCCGCGGGGGAGGGGTCATAGCAGCTGGTCGTTTGGGCGTAGTCGACGCCGAGCGATCGACCGAGCCGGATGATGTCGGCCTTGGTGAGGTCGATCAGGGGGGTGTGGATGACCAATGGCCGCGAGCCTTCGATGCCGGCCCGGGTGGCGAGGGTCGCCAGGGTTTGGAAGGCGGCGATGAACTCGGGTCGGCAGTCGGGGTAGCCGCTGTAGTCGAGCGCGTTCACCCCGATGAAGATGTCGGTCGCTTGGCGCACCTCGGCGAGGGCGAGGGCGAACGACAGGAAGATCGTGTTGCGTGCCGGTACGTAGGTGATCGGAATGGCGGCTTCGTCGAGCTGTTCGACCCCGTCGTGCTTGGGCACGTCGATGTCGGCCGTCAGGGCTGAACCGCCAAACGTGCGCAGGTCGATGTCGCAGAGGACGTGCTCGACGCCAGCCTGAGCCGCCAGTCGGCGGGCCGCATCGACCTCGAGATCGTGGCGTTGCCCGTACCGAAAGCTGAGGGCGATGGGCGAGAATCCGGCGTGCTGGGCGATGGCCAGGCAGGTCGTGCTGTCGAGCCCGCCGCTCAGCAGCACGACCGCGGGCGACCCATCCGGTACCGGGTCGGTGGCTGACGGGGCGGGACGTGGGGGAGTGGGCACGGGTGGGTTCCTGACCGAGAATGCCGGGGTGACACCCATTCCAGGCCCCCGGGTGGCATCGTTCTACACTCTCTCCACGGAGTCGGGGGCATCCGGCCGCCTGAGGTTTCGATGGATCACCCACATCTCCGCCGCTACCGCCTCGTGGCGGTGTCCGTCCTCGTGATCGGGCTACTCGCTTTGGCCGCATGCTCGAACGCGTCGTCGCGTGCCCTGGTGGGTACCAGCACGACCCAGGTGACGTCCACCACCTTCGTCGAGTCCGATCGGCCGTCGGCGCTGCAGCCGCCGCCCGGATTCCGAGTTCCGGACACGCGCAACGTCACCTTGCCGGTGGTCTCTGGCCTGGCGTTTCCCGAAGCCGTCCCGGTACGGGGTGGCAACACCGTGATCAGCGGCACCGTGAACGGGCCCGACGGACCGGTCGGCGGGGCCACCGTGCTCATCGAGCGGTTCGTCGGGGCGGCCCGCGGATCGATCACCGTCTTCACTGATGGCACCGGCCAGTTCAACGTGACGTCGTTGACCGGTGGCCGGTATCGGGTCCGGGCCTGGTTGCAGCCATCGTTGACCACCCTCGATGCACCCAGTGGATTCGTCGCCGACGGTGACCACCTGTCGTTCACCGTCGGCGTCGAGCGTCACGATGCCGCGACCCTGCTGATCGCCCCGACGGTGGCGGCCCAGACCGTCGGGGTCGAGTCTGGGGTCAACGGGTTGCTCACCCAGGAATCGGTTGACGGCAACGGCATCGTGCATACCGTGGGTGTGGCTGGCGCCTCGATCAACCTGGTCACCGCCGACCCCTTGACCATTGCAGCCCCGAACCCCGCGGTCACCGGAGCCGACGGTCGGGTGCAATGGAAGGTCATCTGCACCGGGCCGGGCGGTGTCAGCGTGACCGCGACAGCCTCGACTCCGGCCATCGCCACCACCGCTAACCTTCCGGGTTGCTCACCCCCGGTGACGACCACGCTCGCTCCTGCACCGGGTACGCCGTGACCGCCCCCGAACGACGCCCGCGTCGCCGCCCGGTTCCGCGGCGCGCCCTTCGGGGCAGCGTGCGCGTGGTCGTGATTCTCGCCGTCGGCATCCCGCTGCTGGTCGGTTCGGCTGCGGCGGCGGGTTTCGGTGCCCTGCTCTACGGCGACCTGCCCGGCACGGTGCCCCAGGAGCACACCCGCGTGATATCCCAGCCGAGCTATGTCTACGACAGCACCGGCCAGCAGATCGCCACGTTTCGCGAGTTCGATCTCAACATCCCCATGACCAAGGAAGACATCCCTCAGGTCCTCAAGGACGCCGTGGTGGCCTCGGAGGATCGCAAGTTCTGGACCCACAAGGGTGTCGACCCTCAGGGCCTGGTGCGGGCGGCGGTCACCAACTATCGCCAAGGCGTGACGGTGCAGGGCGGCTCGACCATCACCCAGCAGTACGTCAAGAACACCTATCTCAGCAACGAGAAGTCGGTCGAGCGCAAGCTCAACGAAGCGGTCCTCGCCACCCGACTCGAGCGCGATCTGACCCAGCAGCTCGGCTCGCAGCGTGCCGCCAAGGAAGAGATCCTCTACCGGTACCTCAACACCACCTATTTCGGTAGCGGGGCCTACGGCGTGGCGGCAGCCGCCCAGTCGTACTTCCGCACCGACGTCAAGAACCTCTCGATCTCGCAGGCGGCCGCGCTGGTGGCCATCATCCCGGCCCCGTCGAAGTACGGCCCCCGTGAAGACTGGCTCAAGTCCGAGGAGCGTCGCGAAGAAGTCCTGCTCGAGATGCGGGATCAGGGCATGATCAGCGACGCGCAGTACGCCGACGCCAAGTCGAAGTACCTGTGGAATGTCGGTCTGGCCGATCCGGGTACGCCCACCACCCCGGTGTACCCGCCGCCCGACAACGGGGCGTCGAAGTACCCGTGGTTCGTCGACTACGTGCGGTCGTACGTGACCAAAAAGTTCGGCGACAAGGCCGAGGACCTGCTCTACCGAGGCGGCTTGCGCATCGACACGACCGTCGATCCCAAGCTGCAGAACCTGGCTGATCTGGCCGTGGGCTTTGCTCTCACCGGAGTCAAGGCCGACCCCGATGGCCACCAACCCGACATGTCACTCGTTTCGATCGATCCGACATCGGGCTACGTCAAGGCCATGGTGGGCGGTCGCGACTTCGCCAAGAGTCAGGTGAACCTGGCCATCGGCACGACAGGCTTCCAACCCGGTTCGTCGATGAAGCCCTACACCATGGCGGTGGCGCTCGAACAGGGCGTCACGCCGGACACGGTCTACCCGGCGACCACGGCATGGATGCAGCCGATCGCTCAGTGCCGCGCCGCGCCGACGACCAAGGGTTGCGTCATCCACGGCGAGGCCGCCAGCACCATGGGCCCCGCCATCGCCGAGTCGAGCAACACCTATTTCGCCCAACTGGCCAACGACGTCGGCCCCAACAACATCGCCAAGCTGGCCAACGCCATGGGGGTCAGCGACACCGACCCCAACCAGAAGGGTGGCTACGGCATCAACGTCACCCTGGGCACCAACCAGGCCTCGCCCCTCGACCAGGCCGTGGGGTACTCGACGTTCGAGAACCATGGCGTGCGCCAGGACCCGACCCCGGTCACCAAGATCACCGATCCACACGGCACCGTGCTCGAGGACAACAGCTCGCGGGTCGGCACCAAGGTGCTCAACGCGGCCATCGCCGACACCGTCACCAACCTGTTGCGAGGTCCAGTCGTCGCCGGCACGGCCAGCAAGGCCCTCGCCGACTTCGGCCGGCCGGCGGCGGGCAAAACCGGCACCACCGACGACAACACCAACGCCTGGTTCGTGGGCTACACGCCGCAGCTCACGACGGCCGTCTGGTTGGGTCATCCCGACGGCAACCATCCCTTGGCGGGCGTGCAGTCGGGACCGGTCTTCGGTGGCACGATCCCGGCACTCACCTGGAAGGCGTTCATGAAGCCGGCGCTCGACGGGTTGCCGGTGCTCGACTTCCCGGTACCGGGACCGTTGCCTCCACCGGGTACCGGTACGGTCGTGCAGGCCGATCCCCAGAGTCCTGACCAGCCACTGGTCGAGCTCGCTCCGACGATTCGGGGGGCGCAGGAACGCACGATCCCCGATCTGGCCACCGATTGTGGCGGGCCGTGCATCATCGGGGGAAGTCCGTCGCTGCCGCCGCCCGCCGCGCCACCCACCACCCTGCCACCTCCGACCACCACCACCACGACGGCGCCGACCACCACGACGACCACCAAGAAGGGCAAAGGTCCATGACCGACCAGGACGGACCCGCCATCCTCGACGAAGGCGAGTCGCCGATCGAGGTGCCAGTCGAGGTGCCAGTCGAGGCAGCAGCATCGGTCGCGCCGGCCGCCGCGACGGGCGTCTCGGCCCGTCAGCGCCGCAGCGAGTGGCGCCGGGCCGAGAAGGCTCGGCGGTATGCGGCGCGCAACTCGGTGCGGTTCCCGATCTTCACCCGGTCGGTGCTGTTGTGGATGATGGTCTTCGCCCTCGTCGGGTTGGCCTTCGGGGCCAGCGGCGCCTTTTGGTGGGCCCACTTCAACACCCAGATCAGCCAGTTGCGCACCGACACCCAGGATTTCGAAACCCGTTCACAGACCGCGTCGGCCGACATCGACAAGCAGAAGACTGATGCCGAGAACGAGATCAACAAGGCCCTGAAGCCGCTCAAGGGGTTCCTCACCGAGACCCAGACCATCCAGCTCTCGCAGGTGTTCTCGCCGTCGGTCTACTCGGTGGTCACCCTCGACGATCAGGGCAAGCCGTCGGTCGGCACCGCCTTCTCGGTCGTCACCGACGGCAACGAGACCCTGATGCTGACGTCGTACACGACCATCCGGGCCGCCACCACGAATCCGGCCCCGCCCATCACGCTGCGCAAGAACGGCGCTCCCGACCTGCCGGCCAGCCTGGTGAGCTGGGATGCCGAGCACGACTTGGCCGTGATGCGAGTCGCCAAGGGCAACGTCCCCGTGATCGATTGGGCCACCGACGATGTGCTGTCGCAGTCATTGGCTTCTCGCATCTTTCCGGTCAGTGGCACAGGCGGCAACGGTGCCACCCTCACGAGTGGGACCCTGATCGATCAATCGCAGGCCGGTTTTCAGCACACAGCCCCGCTCGGTACCGACTTCCAGGGCGGACCCATCGTCAACGCCGACGGCAAGGTGCTCGGCGTGTCGTCGTTGAGCTACTCGCCGCTCGGCTACGGCAACGGCGAGATCCATTTCTCGCCGGCCGTGGGCATGGCCTGCGCCAAGGTGCTCCTGTGCGGAAGCGGGACTCGGTCCGCCGGCAACCCTGGTGGCTGAATCGGTCGACCTGGTCGACCCTGCCTTGATCGACCTGACCGACCTCGACCAGTTCGTCGATGGCCTTCCGCATGAGATCTTCGTTCGCCTGCGACGAGATGCTCCGGTCTTCTGGCACGAGCCGTCGATCCATACCCCGACGCCGAAGGATTCTGGGTGCTGTCTGGCGGTGGCGACCGACGCCGCCACGTTCTCGTCCGACGGCAGAGAGCAACGGCCAACCGGCGGCGGCACCCTCATCGAGGATCCGGCTGGGGCTTCGCCACCGGCATCTTGCTCAACCTGCACGACGACCCCCGCCACCAGCGCATCCGCCCGCTGATGGGGGTGCCCCGCCGGGTGGCCGAAGCCAGTCGAGGAGATCCTGCGCTGGACCTCGTCGAGGACCTACAACCACGCACGGCGACCCGGCCGGTCCAGTTGGGTGGGCAGGCGATAGCGGTCGGCGAGAAGGTGACGCTCTGGTGCTTCGCCGCCATCGAGGCGACCGGTTCGTGCGAGTTCACCCGTTCGGACAAGCACAGTGGCGTCCGACATCTTCCGGTGCGGTTCGTCGCCTGCTGACCCGACCCCGATCGGTCGTCAGGTGGCCGATCAGTGGTGGTCGGCCGGACCAGGGGCCCACGCCACCTTGCCCAGTTGGGCGTAGCTGACCAGGTCGGTGTGGAAGGGCACGATCCGCACGGTGAAGCCGAAGTTGCCGGCCTGATCGAAATCGAGTTCGAAGGTGTAGCGGCGCCATCC
This sequence comes from Candidatus Neomicrothrix sp., assembly GCA_043740665.1. Lineage (GTDB taxonomy): Bacteria > Actinomycetota > Acidimicrobiia > Acidimicrobiales > Acidimicrobilacustridaceae > UBA4742. Next base: position 136 of record JAYUBX010000294.1, on the reverse strand, counting down.
CGGTTCGTCGCCATCGCCGGCGAAGATCATGGGGACGCAGGTCGGCTCGCGCAGCTCGTTGTCGAGGTCGACGGCTCCGTACAGGATCTGGACCTCGATGTCGCCGGGCTCGAGCTCACCGATCGAGGCCTGGGCC
>JAYUBX010000293.1:0-1919 GCA_043740665.1 Candidatus Neomicrothrix sp. | reverse complement strand
GGCCTACTGGGGTGGCGGCGAACGCTTCGTACATCCGGGGCGGTCCTACCGCGTCGCTGCGTACGGCCATGTGCCGGACAGCCTGACGTCAGGCGTTCATCAACCGGCGGACTGTGCCGGCGTATCGCCACCGCCCGGCTTTGGTTGGGGCCCCGGGACCGCTCATGCCGATGGATCGACCATCAACACCGGACTCCTTGCGGGCGAGCGCGTCGAGACCTACCTGCTACCGGTCGCCTTGGTGGCGGCGGCGATTGCGGCAACCGTCGGGCTGTTCACCTGGCGCCGGACGACTCGCCAGCGAGCCGACGACTCTCCTGAAACCGAAGCGATTGGGCCGAAGGGCTGATCTGAATCAAGGTCGGACCGTTCGCCATGTCGGCCATCCCGACGATGCCTTCCCTCACCAGTGGGGAGTTCTCGAGTGGCTTGACGGAGCCGACGCATGGACGGCCCGGGAGTCGCTGCATGGTGATCTGGGACCGCTGGCTGTCGATGTCGCTCGGACCATTCGGGCCATCGGTCGATTGCCAGACATGCCTGTCGCCGGTCGCGAACCCGGAGATCGGGGAGGACCGATCGAGCCACTCCTGCGGCGCCTCGAGTGGTGGCTGACCGACTCGCAGTGGAACGCGGCATCGCTGGTCGACGTGGCTGCGGTGAGGCGCATCGCGGCCGAAGTCCTAGAGCTCGCCGACCACCCGGTCATCGAGAGCTTCGAGCGCGGGCCTTCGAGCTCGAACACGCCGTGGGCGGAGTTCTCTACTACTCCCCTCGGCGCCACCCACTCGGCGACCTCATGGCCCGAACGCTCACTCGGATCCTCGAGGACACGTAGCGGCGGTGGCGACTGCGCATGCCGGACCATTTTCGGTTCAACGATTTGCGGGCACCTACCCTGATCGACATGGATCACCGATGACTGCTCCCACCGGTTGGAGGGTCCTGGCCGTTCTGGGTATCACCGTCCTGTTGGCCGGTTGCTCAGGCTCAGTCGTTGGCGGGTCGGCCACCACGACGACGGGCTTGGCTCAGTCCGATTCGGGCGGGCGCCTCACCGCATCGCTGAGCCTCCAAGACGGCGCACTGATGGTCGACCCCGCCCCGGCCAGCGAAGCGCCGGCGATGACGAGCGCGGACGCCATCAAGGCGGCCCGCTCCCTCCGCCGGGCTCCCACCCCACCCGCCGCAACCTTGTGTCGTTCGGCGCACCAGGGTGCGCTCTCGGACACAAGGTTCAGGTGGTCAGTGTCCGTCGGATGCGGCGCCCGATGATCGCGTCGAGGCTTGGTCGGCCGCCGCCGAGCCCGACGATCACGAGGGCCAGGGCGGCGAGGGCCAGGTTGAGCCCGTAGCCAGTCGTCGTGGGCGACGAGAGACCGTGGGCCCAGGTCACGGTGACCATGGCCATGACCTGGTCGACGAGCAGGGCGACGGCGGCGAACCGTGACGCGAGACCGAGCGCCAGCGCCAGAGCTCCACCGAACTCGATCACGCCGGCGACGACGGCGAACAGACCGCCCGGGTGCAAGTGGGCGGTCGACGCCATGAACAGCGACGTCTGGTCGATACCCGGACCATCGAACGCGCCGAAGAGCTTGCCCGCCCCGTAGTAGATGAAAATCCAGGCGAGCACGACGCGAACCGAGACCGCGGCGATGTCGGTGCCGAGCGACGAGGGGTCGGTGCTGAACGCGGTCGCGAACAATGACCGGCTGCCGGCCACTCGGCTCGTTGGGCGCGGCAGCGCGGTCACGACCCCACCCCATCGCCGCCGCGATGGTCGATCGGACGGAACGGCCCCCAGAGCTGACCGAGCATGGTGGCGAGGTGGTGCGGTCGGTCGCCCGCCTGTTCGACGACGAGTGGCCGTCCCGGCAGCCCGGTGGCGGCGCGGATCGTGGCCTCGGTCGGAAACA
>JAYUBX010000292.1:0-1855 GCA_043740665.1 Candidatus Neomicrothrix sp. | reverse complement strand
CGCGGAGGCGCTCTCGGGTGACGGTCGTGGGATGAACCTCTCCCGGTCGCGTTTGTTCCGATCGACCTCCGGGGTCGCCAGCACCATCCAGGCCGCAGCAACTCCGATCGACCTTCGCGAAGCGAGTACCCGATGACGGCGACGATGAAGATCGCCGACGGATGGGACGCGACGAGCGATGTCGACGCCGCGCTGGTCACCCGGCTGCATCGCACCATCGGCGATGCGCTCACGGATGCCCACACCCGCCATGAGGCAGCAGGGCGCGGCCGTTTGGCGGCCGATGACGAACGAGCGCTCGCCCGCAAGTTGCTCGGTGATGAGCTGCGCCGCATGGCGAGCGATGCATTCGCCGACGGACAGGCGCCTTTGGACGAAGCCACGGAGGCTGCGACGACGGTCGCCGTGCTCGACCGTCTTCATGGCCTGGCCCGATTGCAACCACTGCTCGATGACCCATCCATCCGCGACATCCACATCTCGGGGTGTGATCGGGTGTGGCTCAGCCTGCGAGACGGCACCAAGGTGCAGGGTCCGTCTGTCGCTGCATCCGACGATGAGCTCGTCGAGTTGATCGCAACGGCGGCGCGCCGCCTGGGTCGCAGCGAACGTCGGTGGGACAACGCCCATCCCGAGCTCAATCTCCAGCTCCCCAACGGCGATCGCCTACATGCCCTCATGGCTGTGTCCGGTCGGCCCACGGTGACCGTGCGCCGCCATGACTTCGACATCAGTCGCCTCGACCAACTGGTCGGCCGAGGCGTGTGCGACGAGTTGATGGCGGGGTTCCTCTCTGCTTCGGTGCGGGCCCGGGCGAACGTGATCGTTGCCGGAGGCACCGGCACGGGGAAGACCACCACCCTGCGGTGCCTCATCAACGAGATCCCATCGGACGAGCGACTCATCACGATCGAGGACTCCCTGGAGATCGGCATCGAACGATTCGACGACCTCCACCCCGATCACGAAACGCTCGAGGCGCGAGAGGCGAACACCGAAGGCGTGGGGGCGTTCACGCTCGCCGAGCTCGTTCGCTCAGCGCTCCGCATGGACCCCCAGCGGGTGATCGTGGGCGAGGTGCGTGGCGCCGAAGTACTACCGATGCTGCTGGCGATGAGCCAGGGGAACGACGGCTCGATGTGCTCCATCCACGCGGACTCGTCCAAGGGCGTGTTTTCCCGCTTGGCGATGTACGCCGCGATGACCGCCGAACGGCTCGCCCCCGAGGTCACCAACCTGCTCGTCGCCAACGCGGTCGACGTCGTGGTCCACCTCGGCTGGATCGAGGGCGAGCGGACCGTCACCAGCGTTCGTGAGATCACCGGGACGCTCGAGGCCGGTCAGATCGTCTCGAATGAGTTGTGGCGCCCGGGCCCGACCGGAGCAGCTGTGCCGGCGGCACCGCCCACGACGGAGTTCGCCCGGTCGCTCGAGGAGCACGGCTTCCGACCCTTCGACCACGCAGCTGCTGAGGGGTGGTGGCGATGACCACGCTGGTGTTCGGAGCGCTCGTCGCTGGTGCCGCGGTCGGGGTGCTGATCATGACCGCCGGGCTCGCCGGCCGGCCGCTGTTCTCCCCGGTCGATCTCGACGCCGTGCTGGCGCGGTCGGGGCGCGTGCTGGCCCGGTCCGCTGCGGTCATCGCCGCTGCCCTATTCGTGCTGGCCGCCACGGGGTGGATCGTCGGCGCTGTCCTCGCTGGCGCCGCCGTATGGGTCCTGCCGGGCATCCTCGGCGGCAAGTCGGCGCGGGAGGCGGCGATCGGGCGCACCGAGGCAATCGCTTCGTGGACCGAGATGATTCGCGACTCGATCGTCGCGGCGTCGGGCCTCGAGGAGGCGATCATCGCAACAGC
>JAYUBX010000291.1:0-5520 GCA_043740665.1 Candidatus Neomicrothrix sp. | reverse complement strand
CGGCCGGCGCGGGCGACATCGTCAACGTCTCGTCCGAGATCGTCGACGACTACATGCCGAGGATGGTGCTGTACGGCGCGTCCAAGGGTGGCCTCGACTCGTTCAGCAAGATGATGGTGCACGAGCTCAAGGCCGACAACATCCGTGTCACCCGCTACACCGCTGGTTCGGTCGGCGGCACCGCGTTCGGCGACAACTTCGCCGAGGGCGAAGTGGAACAGGTGTGGTCCGAGTGGGACGACAGCGGCTACCTCACCCGGGTCGCCGGCCCCGGCATGGACCCGGCCTGGATGGCCGATGCGATCGTGTTCACGATCACCCGACCGCGTGGTCAGATGATCGATGTCGTACACGTTCGTTCATTCGCCCCCGGGCACGAGGGCGACCGACCCGTCGCCCCGTGAGCGAGCTGGACGTTCCGTTACTGATCGAGGACAGACACGGCGGACTATGGTCCGCCACGCGTTCGACAACCAACGAAAGGAAGGCAATGTCCGCATCGATCCATCAGGAGGCGTTCTGGGATCAGGTGCCGGCGGAGTACCTGCGCACGCTCGTCGAACAGGGCCGGGACAACGGCCTGCCGACGTCGATCTTCGCGCTGGGCGACCCGCACCGGCTAGAAACCCCCGGCATCGTGTGCATCAAGGCCGGTGACGGCCATCGTTTTCCGCGTCATTGCCACGACTGCGAACGGTTCGAGGTGGTGCTCGACGGCGCGTTCACCGATGCCACCGGGAAGCGGTACCAGGCCGGTGACGTGATGATCGCCCACCACATGGAGATGTACGGCCCGCACATCGCGGAGCCCGGCGGCTATGTGGTGCTCGAATACTTCGGTTCGGTGCTCGGTACGTACGAACTGTTCTGGGACACCAGGCGAGGCCCGCTCAAGACCAACAAGATCGAAGAGGACCACGCTGCGGCGCGCGGCGTCGGGACGGCACTCGAACTGCCTGTGGCGGGTGCGGCACCGCCTCCGTCGCCGAACGTCGAACGCACAGCGGCGTTCCAATCGATCCACGACGAGGCGTTCTGGAACCTGGTGCCGGCGCCGTACCTCCAGCCACTGGTCGAGGCCTGCCGGCCGTTCGACGGCATGGGGTACCGGATGTTCGCGCTCGGCGACCCGTACGATCCCGAAATGCCCGCTGTCGTGCTGTTCCGGGCGCCGCCGGGGTATGTGTTGCCACGGCACTCGCATGAATGCCACCGGTTCGAGGTGGTGGTCGAGGGGTCGCTCACCGACGAGCACGGCGACGAGCTCCGCGCAGGCTCGGTCATGACGGCCGATCCCGGCGAGATGTACGGGCCGAGCGTGGCCGGACCCGACGGTTATGTCAGCGCCGAGTTCTTCGGGCGGCTGGCGGGCACGTACGAGATCACCTGGGCCTCCAAGCGCGGCCCGATCCGCGATAACCGGCTCGCCTCGACACTCGGCGCAACCGGAGGCGGGTGACACATGAGTGGTCGAGATGCCGCCACGCTGGAGATCGTGGCCGGCGCGTACGACGCCACCTCGGCGCCGACGATCGGAGGTCGGCTGATCGAGGGGCTGGAGCGCGAGTCGACGTACTTGTGGGGGCTGTTCCGGTCGCGGGCGGACGATCCCGACATCTACCAGTCGATGCGTCGGCTGTCGTCGGCTCCGAGCTGGCCGAAGCGACTGCTGCTGCAGAGCAACGCCGGCTCCGCCGGACTGGGCCGTCACCGTTACGAGCGAATGGCGGCCCGGACCGTCGATGTGGTGTCCAGGGCAGTGGCGAGCAACATGGTTTTCCGGGCGGAGCCGATCGATGGCGCCGAGCCGTTCGGTCTCGTGGTCGCGGGCCACGACGTGCGCTGGGCGGAGGGTGCGATCCTCGACGTCGCGGGGCGCGAGGTCATGCCCGGACTGCAGTGGGGCCTCGTGCGTTCGGATGGCGGTGACGGGATGCGGTACGCATCGCGAATCTTCTTGGTCGAAGGAGTCGTTGATGGCGTGCCCGTCGACGGCTTCGTCGGGGTCGACGAGGTCCACCTCGCACCGGGCAGCGAGAACTATGTCGACGATCCACTCACCGCCTCGCACCTCAGCCACGTTTGGTGCACCTGGGCGACCGCGTACGACGACGGCACGGTCGAGGCAGGTCACGTCTCTTTCGGTCGCGACGGTTTCGGTTTCGGGCTGCGAGCGGGCGATGGCGTGGCCCATGTCGCCGAGCACGTCGCCGGTGAGGTCACCACGAACGACCGGGGATGCCCGACCCACGTGGCGTTCGAACTCGACGGTCAACCGTGGGAGTTCGTGGCAGACCCTCGCGGGCTGCCCGTTGTGCCACTGCCGGGTCCGGTGCGCCAGGCTGAGGGCTGGTTCCGGCGGGTGGGCGAGACCCGGCGGCCGCTCGTGTGGTGCGCGACCCCCGAGGTGCCGGCGTCGTGAGGGCTGCCTGTCTGTACGGCTCCGAGCTACGCATCGAGGACCGTCCCGCCCCGACCCCGGCCCCGGGCGAGGTACTGGTCGCCGTCGACCATGCCGGCATCTGCGGCTCCGACCTGGCTGCTCACACGTACGGCCTGGCCGAAGGATTCGTACTCGGTCACGAGATCTCCGGAGCGATCGTCGATGTCGGCGCCGGCGTCGATAGGCGTAGGGTGGGTGAGCGGGTGGCCGTGCTCCCGGTGATCGGCTGCGGCGACTGCGGCCCGTGCCGATCGGGTCAACCCACCCACTGCCGGACCTATCGGGCGCTGGGCATCACCGCGCCGGGTGGTTTCGCCGACCTGGTGGTCGCCGGCGGCCGCGAGACCTTCCGCCTTCCCGACCATCTCGGGCACGATCTCGGAGCACTCGTGGAACCGTTGGCGATCGGGCTGCACACCGTGCGGCGTGCACGCCTGAACGGTCTCGAGCGGATCCTCGTCCAGGGTGCCGGCCCGATCGGCCTCGCAGTCACCGCGTGGCTCGCGGCCCGCGGCGTGCGTGGCCTGGTGGTGAGCGATCCGGTAGGGGCGCGTCGTGAGCTCGCGCTGCGATGCGGTGCACACGCAGTGATCGATCCCGTCACGGACGATGTGACAGGCGCGTTCCGGGCCGAGTGCGGTCGCAAGCCCGAGGTCATCTTCGACTGCGCGGGTGGTCGATTGGGTGAAGCCGTCGGGCTCGCGGGCCGTGACGCGCGGATCGTCGTGGCCGGCTACCACTCCCAGCATGTGCCCGTCGACACCCAGCTGGCGCTGGTGAAAGAGCTCGACGTGATCTTCACCTCGTGGTACACGAGTGACGAGTTCACGTACACGCTCGACACGGTTGCTCGCGACGGTCTGGCCGTGGAGGCGATGATCACCCATCGGATCGGCCTCGACGATCTGCCAGGAATGTACGACGCGCTGAAACACCCGAATGATCAGGGCAAGGTCGTGATCGAGCTTGGCTCCTGACACTCGCGTCGTTCAGGTCGTCGTGCTCCAGGTTGCGCTCATCTGACAAAAGCGTCAACACTGCAGGGATGACCGATGATGGAGGTGGTGTCACCAGCGACGTGCCTCTGCTGCCCGGCTTCGACCACGCCGTCGACCATGACATCCTCAGCCGGTGGCCCGAGCGTTGGGACGAGCTGCGCGAGCAGTCACGTGTGTTCCGCAGCGACATCGCCCCGTGGGATCTGTGGTTCCTGCTCCGGTACGAAGACGTCGCCGAGGCGTTCGGCGACCCCACGCGGTTCTCCAGCCGCCAGACGCTCTATCACGTCGAAGACACCCATCGTTGGATTCCGTCCGGCGTCGATCCGCCCGAGCACACGTTCTACCGCCAGGTTCTCAACCCGTTGTTCGGGCGAGGGGCGATCGAGCGGATGGAAAACGACATCCGGGCCTGCATGCGTGGCCTGGTCGAACCGATCGGGTCGGCGGGGCGGTGCGACTTCATGACCGAAGTCGCATTGCGGTATCCGACGGCGGTCTACATGCAGACGATGGGCATGCCACTCGGGGATCTCGGCGTGTTCCTCGGCTGGGCCGAGCGGCTGCTCCACACGAGCGCAGCCGACGACCCCGACGGCTCCATCCGCGCCGACGCCGCGCGGACCGTCTACCGCTACACGCGATCGCTCGTCGGGCAACGGCGGGAAGAACCTGGCGACGACGTGGTGTCCGCCCTTCTCGCAGTCGAGCTGGATGGCCGAAGCCTGACCGACAACGAGATCGTCGAGATCGGCTATCTGCTGTTCACCGCCGGCATGGACACCGTGGCAGGCACCCTCGGCTACATATTCGCCCATCTCGCCCGACACGACGACCTGCGCCGCACGATCGTCGAGCAACCCGATCAGATCCCCGTCGCGGTCGACGAGCTGCTTCGCCTGTACGGCATCGCGTCGATGGCGCGAGTCGTCCAGCACGACACCGAGATCGCCGGTTGTCCGGTCCGCGCCGGGGATCGGTTGGTGCTCGTGACCTCGGCCGCAAATCGCGATCCGCGACGCTTCGAGTTGGCTGACGAGTGCGTGCCGGGGCGCGGTCAGAACCGGCATCTCACGTTCGGGGCGGGGATCCACCGGTGCCTCGGGGCCCACCTCGCTCGGACCGAGATCTGGATCGCGTTGGAGGAGTGGCACCGGGTGATTCCCGACTACCGAATTGCCGACGGCGCCGACCTCACGAGCCACGTCGGCGGTGCTGCGGGCTACAACCATCTGCCCCTGGAATGGCCAGTGCCGACCCCAGCCGACGAGGAGCGACCATCAACGAATTGACGGGCAAGGCTGGCCTGGTGACCGGCGCCGGTTCCGGCATCGGCCGAGCCTGCGCGCTCATGTTGGCCGAGGCCGGAGCCGCCGTGCTCGTGAGTGACGCCGACCACACAGCAGCCGAGACGACGGCGAGCGAGATCGTTGCGCTCGGAGGGTCAGCAGTTGCGAACTGTTGTGACGTGACGGCCGCAGACGCTGTCGTCGCGATGGTTCGTGCCTGCGTCGACGAGTTCGGCGCACTCGACTGGGCGGTCAACAACGCCGGCGTCGTCGGAACCCAGCAGCCCCTCCACCGCTACGGGCTTGCCGACTGGCAGCGGGTGATCGGGGTCAACCTGACGGGCGTGTTCCACTGCATGGGCGAGGAGCTACGCGTGATGTATGGCCAGGGGCACGGCGCGATCGTCAACATCGCGTCTGAGGCCGCTCTGACGGGCAATGCTGCCGACGCGGTGTACACGGCAAGCAAACACGGGGTGGCGGGCCTGACGAAGACGGCTGCACTCGAGGCGATTCGCCGGGGCGTGAGGGTCAACGCGGTGTGCCCGGGGGTGATCGAGACCGGAATCCTCGCGAGCCTCGCCACGAGCGCCCCGGAGGCCTACGAGAAGAGCAAACTGCTGATGCCGATCGGCCGCTTCGGCCGGCCGGACGAGATCGCGGCGATGGCACACCTGATCGCGCCGGCGCGCGATGTGCTTTATCTGGGGCGCGGCATGCAGTGGAACACGCCCGTCAGGTTGACCCCGATCACCCGCTGCCAGTCGGCAAGCCCGTAGCGGTGGAGGGG
>JAYUBX010000290.1:0-2139 GCA_043740665.1 Candidatus Neomicrothrix sp. | reverse complement strand
CCGCCGAACTCGACATCCCGGTGCTGGCCGTGGCGGGCCGGTGCTTCGACGGCACCGACTCGTTGATGGATGCGGTGTCTTTGGTGGACCGCTTCGGTGAGGCCCGAGCGATGGGCGAGCCGCTGGCCTGCATCGAAGCGGTGATCGCCGAACGGCTGGCCTGACACGGTCTACCGTGGCCGCCACCGAAGACTCTGGGGGACCCGCATGACCGACGATCTTTCGCGTATGGATGCCACCGATCAGGCCGCGCTGGTGCGCTCGAACCAGGCGGCGCCGCTCGAGCTGGTCGATGCGGCGATCGCCGCCATCGAGAAGCTCAACCCCGAGCTCAACGCGGTGATCCATCCGCTGTTCGAACGGGCTCGCGCCGAAGCGGCCGGGCCGCTGCCTGACGGTCCGTTCCGTGGCGTGCCGTTTCTGTTGAAGGATCTCGTCGCTGAGCTCGATGGGACGCCGTTCTGCGAGGGCAGTGCCTTTGCCGGCGACTACGTATCGAGCGGCGGCGATCAGGAACTGACCGCCCGCTTCCGTGCCGCTGGATTCGTGATCTGCGGCAAGACCAACACGCCCGAATTCGGCATCTTGCCCACGACCGAACCGCATCGGTTCGGGGCGACCCGCAACCCGTGGGACCCCACCCGCACGACCGGTGGCTCGTCGGGTGGTTCGGCGGCGGCGGTCGCGTCGGGCATGGTGCCGGTCGCTCACGCCAACGACGGCGGTGGGTCGATCCGCATCCCGGCCGCGGCGTGCGGGTTGGTTGGCCTCAAACCCTCTCGGGGTCGAGTGTCGCTGGCTCCGAGGTACGGCGACGTCACCAGTGGGTTGGTGTGCGAGCACGTCGTGTCGCGCTCGGTTCGTGATTCGGCCGCCATCCTCGACGCCACGTCGGGCCCGGTGCCAGGTGATCCCTACGTGGCGGCTGCGCCCCGGCTCGGCACCTTCGCCGAGGCCGCGGCCCGGACCCCCGAGCGCCTGCGCATCGCGCTGATGGTCGACTCGCCGGTGGGCTCGACGGTGCATCCCGACTGCATCGCCGCCGCGCGCTCGGCGGCCGAGCTGTGCGAGTCGCTCGGTCATGAGGTGGTCGAGCCCAAGCTGGTGGTTGACGGCGACCGGCTGCTCGAGCACTTCATCAACGTGTGGGCCGCCGGCAACGCGTGGACCATGCTCGACTGGGAGGAACGGATCGGGCGCCCGGCCACCCCCGATGACGTCGAGGTGTTGACCTGGGCGCTGGTCTCGATGGGGCGGTCGCTCGACGCCGGCCACTACCTCAAGTCGGTCGAGGAGCTGCAGAAGATGGGCCGCCAGATGGCCGCGTTCTTCGACGACAACGGGGTCGACCTGTTGCTGACGCCGACGCTGGGCCAGCCGCCGGTGCCGCTCGGCAGCTTCGAGGCGACCCCCGACAACCCGCTCAACGGCCTGATGGTCGCGGGTGACTTCGTGCCGTTCACCCCGGTGTTCAACGCGACCGGCCAGCCGGCGATCTCGGTGCCGCTCAGCAGCAACGCCGACGGCCTGCCCATCGGTGTGCAGTTCGTGGCCCGCCTGGGCGACGAGGAGACGCTGCTGTCGGTCGCCGGTCAGCTCGAACAAGCGGCACCCTGGGCCGACCGCATCCCCCCGATCCACGCCTGACCCCGAACCCTCCCCGTCACAGCGCGCCCTGGTGCGCAAAAACGGGGAAGGTTGCCGAAGGTCAGCCGACGTCGAGGTAGACCGGCTCGCGCAGCGGGTGGGGCTGTTCGACGGCGATGATGGCGCGGGCGACCAGGGCGAGGGGATCCTCGTGGCGTCGAGGTTCGTCGCGCAGCACATGGCGGGCGCCGCCCGGATCGCAGCCGGTGAGCTCGGCGACCAGCTCGGCCATGCGGTCGAGCCGGCGGTCGTCGGCATCGCCCCGTCGACGCTCGGTGCCGGCGGTGTGCAGATCGATGGTGGTGCTCACGACAGCTCCCGGGTTCGGCGGGTCGGATCAGCATGGCGCACGTGACCTCCCCAACGGTTCGCTACGAAGGGTGCGGAGACCGCCACGTGTAGTGGTACTACGGCCACACGCATAGGTCAATCGGCCTAGTCGACGCCTTTTGAAGTGTTCGTCGACAACAATTCGGCGAATGGTCCATTCAG
>JAYUBX010000289.1:0-3062 GCA_043740665.1 Candidatus Neomicrothrix sp. | reverse complement strand
GGCGTGAAGCCTGGTGGTTCCCGCTGCCCAAGCAGCTCGGCACTGCCGGTGCCCGAGTGCTGCGCCTGCGCCATCGTCGAGGATTGGTCAACAAGCTCCAGGCTCTCCTGCCCTGACCCTGCCCTGACCCGCCTCAGCGGCCGTTAGAAGCCTGTGCTCGGCGGGGGCGGGCGCCATTCACCGGGCGGCGCCGGTGCGACCCAATCCGTGCCCCGGTGGGTCTCCCAGCAGCGGTGGATGAACCCGAACTTGTGCTCGAAGGCCGGGTCCGGGGCGAACCCATCGTCAATGGGAGCCGGCAAGTTGATCATTCCGGTCACGGTGAACAGTCAGAGAGAGGTGGGGCCCCCACGGGGGTCCCACCGACTGATCCAGGTCACCGCCGACCACGGCACGATGATGGTCCGGAATCGATGGATCTCGAGACCGGCCGGTGACAGCACCACCCGGCGACGGGACATCCACGCCATCGCCAGCCCGTAGGCCCCGACGAACGCCGCCACGATGCCCCAGTTGGCCACCGTGGCCGCATGAACGACGTAGATGCAGGTGAACAGAAGAAGCATGGCCGCACTGCGAGACCAGACCCGTTGTCGTCCGACTGGTCGAAGGGTCACGCTCTCGAGAGTGGCCAGGTCTGGTCCCCACGGACGCGGGATCGGCGGACGATCGGCGTAGCCACCTGATCGAAGCCAGGCCGCTCGAAGGACCTCGGCCTGCTTCGGGATTCCCATGACTGGCCACCAGCCAGGAGCGTTCAGCAGCAAACTGCAGCGCCACGATCCCTCGGCGGTTCGGATGACCGTCCTCGTTCCCAATCTCGACTTCTCCACGCCGATCGACTGGACGTCGGTCCAGAGCATCACCGTCGTCGACTCGAGCGTCTGGAACTCCATGGCCTCAGGCCCGAACCGAACAGCCGGGGAACCGGCGATCACGAAGGCCAGCGTGGCGAATGCGATCCCGAGGAGAACGGCGATCTCCACATGGACGGACTCGTCGCCGACGAGCCAGGTCACCGTCGACAACCCGACGAAGGCAGCACCCAGCAGGACGAAAAGCAGTCGCACCCAAAGGCTGACGCCGAGATGGGTGATGACCGGGTCACCGTTGTGTGGTTCCGCCAAGCTCGAACCCCAGCGGCCGCCGCTGACGCGAACTCGTGACTCCGTCGTCAGCCGTTGACCTTGAGGTCCTTGAAGGGGACGCCCTTGTCGGGACGGGGCTCGCTGGGCAGGCCCAGCACGCGCTCGCCGATGATGTTGCGCTGGATCTCGTCGCTGCCGCCATAGATCGAGACGGCCGGCGAGAACAGGGCCATCTCGGTGATCATGCCGTTGAGCGGGGCATCGCTGCCCGAGAGCATGCCGTCGGCGCCGAGGATGGCCAGCCCCAGGTCGCGGGTCAGGCGGGTGATGCGGCTCATCGACAGCTTGGCTGTGTTGGCTTCGGGACCGGGGCCACGGCCGGCCGCCTTGGCCGCCTTCATGCGCAGGTTGGTGTAGCGGGCGATCTCGTTGAGCGTGTGCAGCCGCATGAGGTCCTGGCGCAGGTTGGCGTCGTTGGCCTTGCCGACGCCTTTGGCCAGGTCGATCATCATCGAACCGCCGCGGCCCGACAGAGCGCCGCCGGCACCCGAGCGAGACTCGCCGACCAGGTCGCCGGCGCGTCGGTCGAGGAACCCGGCTTTGGGTCCGGGGGCAGCACTGCCGGCCGCTCCGCCGCCACCGGCGCCCAGTCCGGCGCGTTCGTTGGCCAGCGTGGTGTTGGCGACGCGCCACCCGTTGTTGAGTCCGCCCAGCAGGTCGGCATCGGCGGCGCGTACGTCGGTCATGAAGACCTCGTTGAACAGGGCGCGTCCGGTCATCTCTCGAAGCGGCCGGATGTCCATGCCGGGCTGGTCCATGTCGATGGCGAAGTAGCTGATGCCGGCGTGCTTGGCCACGTCGACGTCGGTGCGGGCGAGCAGCATGCCGACGTCGGCCCACTGTGCCCCCGATGTCCAGACCTTCTGGCCGTTGACGATCCACTCGTCGCCGTCCTTGACGCCCTTGGCCTGCAGGCCGGCCAGGTCGGACCCGGCGCCGGGCTCGCTGAACAACTGACACCACGCGACCTGTCCGGTCACGATCGGGGGCAGCAGGCGCTGGCGCTGTTCGTCGGTGCCGTGGGTGACGATCGTGGGTCCCGCCAGCAACAGTCCGAGGCCAGCCGGCGCACCCAACGCGCCGAAGTTGGCGATCTCACGCGAGATGGTGTTGGCCTCGTCGCGGCTCACGCCCTTGCCGAACCACTCGACCGGCCATGTCGGCGCACACCAGCCGGCCAGCCCCAGCCGCTGCCACCACTCGGCGACGGTCAGGTCGGGATCCCAGTTCTCGGCGAGCCAGGTACGCAGTTCGATGATGACGTCAGCCTCGACGATTTCGCTCATGGCCGAACCCTAGAGGAATGGCCAGTGGGCGAGCACCTCAGTCGCAGAGCAGCAGAACCACGTGGTCAGGATGGGACTGCGCGGTGCTGAGCAGCGCGTAGAGCTGCTCGATCATCGGAATGAGCTCCTGGGCGTCGCGGAAGCACCGTCGGTCGACGTGGCGCAGGCGATCCAAGCCGCCGTTGACATCGTCCTGGCTGAGCCATCCTCGGCTGCCGATGGTCAGCTGGGGGGCGATCTGGGCGACGACCGGCACCGATCCGAACGTCTCGACCAGGCTCTTCAGCTCACGGCCGTAGGCCAGCCGGCGGGCCTGGCTGGGGGTGAAGCCGAGCTGGGGCAGTCTCTCCTTGAGCGCCTTGGGGGTCGACACCGCGGGGAGCGAGTCGACGTGGGCGGCCATCAGCACCCGGTACCAATCGGCCAGGTGGGTCTCGTCGTAGGCGATCTCCCAGTCGTCGGCCGATCCGGTGCGCAGCATGTCGACGTAGTCGTGGGTGAGGCCGTCGGTGCTGCGCCAGGTCTGGGTGGCCAGCCAACGCATGCGGGTGAGGCCCTCGGCGGTGTCGATCGACGAGTACAGGGCGTCGAACTCGTGGTGGAACGGTTCGGGTCGCAGCACCCAGGC
>JAYUBX010000288.1:0-2170 GCA_043740665.1 Candidatus Neomicrothrix sp. | reverse complement strand
CTGCAGCACTGGGTCACCGACCAGCACGCCAACGACTCGTTCTTCTGCGTCGTCGATCTGCACGCCCTGACCGTGCCGCAGGACCCGGCCGAGCTGCGGACGACGTCGCTGCAGCTGGCCCAGCTGCTGGTGGCGATCGGCATCGACCCCGAGCAGTCGACGTTGTTCGTGCAGAGCCACGTGCCCGAACATTCGGAGCTGGCCTGGATCATGCAGTGCACGGCCTCGGTCGGCGAGCTGCGTCGCATGACGCAGTTCAAGGACAAGTCGGCCAGCGCCGATTTCGTGTCGGGCGGGCTCTACAGCTATCCGACGCTCATGGCCGCCGACATCCTGCTGTACGACACCGACCGGGTGCCGGTGGGCGACGACCAACGTCAGCACCTGGAACTCACCCGCGACCTGGCCATCCGGTTCAACAGCCGCTACGGCCCCACCTTCATCGTGCCCGAGGCGGCCATCCCCACGTTCGGGGCGCGGGTGATGGATCTGCAGCACCCCACCAACAAGATGTCGAAGTCGGCGGACTCGCCCCAGGGCACGATCCTGGCGCTCGACGATCTGGCGGTGGCGGCCAAGAAGATCAAGCGGGCCGTGACCGACGTCGACAACGAGGTGCGCTTCGACCCCGAGTCCAAGCCCGGCGTGTCGAACCTGCTCTCGATTCTGGCCGCCTGCACCGGACGCGACCCCGCCGTGGTGGCCGACGACTATCAGCAGTACGGGCCACTCAAGGCCGACACCGCCGATGCCGTGGTCGAGCTGCTGCGCCCCATCCAGGCCCGCTACGCCGAGCTGGCGGCCGACCCGGCCGGCACCGCGGCGGTGCTCAAGCGCGGCGCCGACAAGGCTCGGGCGGTCGCCGGCCCGACCCTGGCCAAGGCCCAGCTGGCCCTCGGCCTGCTGCCGCCGGGCTGATCGGCCGGGTTGACTACGCCGGATCGGTGGCGAGCAGCGTCTCGATGCGTTCGAGGGTCGCCGCCATGTTCTTTCGGGTCTCTTCGGCCGCCCGGCGGACCATGGGCTTGGTGAAGAACGACTCCTGGCTGATGTCCCAGCTCTCCTGCACCCGAGTGCCACCGTCGACCGGCTCGAGCTCGTAGCGCCAGATGCGGCCGCCGACGTAACGCCCGATGGCGGTCGGGCCATGGGTCTGCCAAGCCACGCGCCGGTTTTCGTCGTACTCGATGACCGTGCTCACCATCGAGTACGGGATACCCATGCGCATCGACATGCCGAAGGTGGATCCGAGCGTCAGCGGCTCGGGATCGCCCTTGACACCCTGCACCGTGCCCGACCCGTCGATGTCTCGGTGGCGGCGGGCATCGGTCAACAGGGCAAAGATCGCCTCGGGCGGCGCCGGGATGATCCGCTCGACCGTTTCGACATCGCTCGATTCACTCATGGCCACGACTCTAGGTGGCCGTGCCTCAGTCGTCGTCGGCGGCGTGGAGGGCGAGTCCCAGCGCGGCCGGCACCGTCCACTGGTCTTCGGGCAGATGGTGCTCGCGGGCCCACGACTCGGTCAGCGGATCACTGCCGGCCATGCCCAACAGGTCGCCGCCCAGCTTGGGGTGTTGCAGATAGAGCCCAACCCGACGGGTGAAGCCTCGGGTCCGGGTCCACGCCTTGATGGTTTCGGGGTCACGCCCGATCGCCCCCCCCGAGATGGTGGCGATCACCCGGCCATAGGTTCCCAGGCCCGACTCAGACTTGCCGACGTCGTGCAATAGCGCGGCGGCCAGCACCGGGCGAGTGGCCTCGCCGCCGAGCGCCACCTCGACCCGCCGGGCCACACAGGCCGCATGACGGCGATCGGGCGCACTCATGGCGCGCCACAACGGAACCTCGGTCTCGAGCAGCTGCGACTCGGCCCATTCGGTATCAGCGGCGCGGGGTCCGCCGGGGCGCAGCGAACCGAAGAAGCGACGGGCGAGATGGGAAAGGCCGGCCACGTGGGCTCAGCCGGCGTGGACCATGCAGTAGCGGGCGGCCGGCATGGCGGCCAGGCGCTCGTCACCGATGGGCTCTTCGCACGCCTCACAGCGACCGTACGTGCCGGCATCGAGCTTCTCGAGCGCCCGCTGGACGTCGTCGAGCTGCGACCGCAGGTCGGTAGCCAGGGTCATGATCTCGTCCTGACCAGCGGCGACCTGTCCGCCGTCGGCGA
>JAYUBX010000287.1:0-3696 GCA_043740665.1 Candidatus Neomicrothrix sp. | reverse complement strand
ACACCCATGCGCTCCCACACCTCTTGTTGCAGGAACCGGTCACGCATGCGCACCGCCGCCTCGAAGGTGAACTCCTGACGTTCGCGCATCTCGGCGTCGCTCAGTTCGGCGTAGTACTCCTTGAGCGACAGCACGCCGAACGCCACATGGCGGGCCTCGTCGCTCATCACGTAGCGCAGCAGCTTCTTGAGCAGCGGCTCCTCGGTGAGCTGGTACATGAACCCGAAGGCGGCCAGGGCCAGACCCTCGACCATGATCTGCATGCCCAGGTAGGTCATGTCCCAGCGGCTGTCGGAAACGATGTCGTCGAGCAGCATCTTGAGGTGGGCGTTGATCGGATAGAAGCCGGTGAGCTTCTCCTGCAGGTACTTGGCGAAGACCTCGACGTGGCGGGCCTCGTCCATCACCTGGGTCGAGGCGTAGTACTTGGCGTCGATCCACGGCACCGTCTCGACGATCTTGGCCGTGCAGATCAACGCGCCCTGCTCACCGTGCATGAACTGGCTGAGCCGCCAGTTCATCGACTCGACGCCGAGCTCGGTCCACTCCTTGTCGCCAAAGTTCTTGAGGGGCGAATCGGGATGGTCGACGATCCACTCGAACGGTCCGGCCGCGTTGGCGCCCTGCATCTCGTTGATGATCTTCTCGGGGTCGACGTCGATCGACCAGTCCAGATCGGTCTCGCCGTTCCACTGCGACGTCTTGGCCTTCTCGTAGAGCTTGTTGAGCGCGGGGCGCGCGCCCTTTTCGTAGTCCCACGTGAAAATGGCGTCGGCGTTGTCCTCGACGGCGTGGATCGCCTCGGTCACGTCGGTGTTGGTGATGGCAATGATCGCTTCGAGGTCGTTGACGTCGGCGCGGCCGAGGATCTCCTGATCGGATGACACGGTGATGCTCCTAGGGGTGAGTGACGATGCGGGGAATGACGATGGGGGGTGTGGTGAGATCGAGTGAGTCGAGTGGGTCGGTTGGGGTGGGTGCGGCCATGGAACCGATCACCCGGTCGATGACGGCGTCCCAATCACCGGGCGCGGGATTGGGAAAGCCGACGGCTTCGAACAGCAGGAAACCGAGGCCGACAGCGTGGGCGAGGTGTACGACCGAGGCGGTGTCGATGTCGGGATCGATGAGCCCGGACTGTTTCGACGCGTCGACCATGCCACCCAGCCGGCTGGCTCGCTCGGCCAGGATCTGGCGCAGCAGTTCGGCCACCTCGGGGTCGCGGCGGGCGGCGACGAAGGCTTCGAGCAGGATCGCCTGGCCGGGCGAAGGCGGCCGCGTCACCAGGTGTGAGCCAACCGTGGCCAGGATGTCGGTGATCCGCCCCTCGAACGCGTGCTCGGCGAACAGTTCGTCGAACTCATCGCTGGTGAAGGTGCGGATCGCCTCGGCCAGCAGCTCGGCCTTGCCCGAGAACCGGCTGTAGATCGCTCCGGTGGTGAGACCGGCCCGACGGGCGATCTCCTGCACGCCGGCGCCGTCGTAGCCTCGCTCGGCAAAGACCTGCGCGGCGGCGGTCACCAGCCGGGCCAGGGTGTCCTCGAGCGAGGCCGGATCGACCGACATCGGGTCGGTGGGTAGGCCGGCGGGTGGGTCGGTGGGTAGGCCGGCGGCCAGGACGGCGGGGAAAGTCATGTCTCCGTCATAATAACGATCATTATCAGCGTGTCAACCGTGCGGTGACCAACCCCCCCGACCGATCTGGACCTGGTCAGATCGTTCGTAGCCGAATAGGTTGTACCCCAATGGTTCGTACCCAATCATCAGCCCCCGACCCGAACCCAGTGGACCCCCCAGGCGGGCCGACACCGTGGGGCAGCCCCTTCGCCCCGGTCGGCCAGCAGCTCGCGTTCACCGCCAAGGTCCTCCGCGAGTGGTTCGACCAGCACCTGGTCGACGCCGGCGGCAGCCTGACCACCTGGATCGTGCTCTCGGCCGCCATCAACAGCCCCGAGAGCCCCAGCCAGTCCGAGCTCGCCGCCTACATGGGTATCGGCGGGCCCACCCTGGTGGGCCACATCGACCGACTCGAGTCCGAAGGTTTGCTCACGCGCCGCCGCGACGACCTCGACCGCCGGGTGACCCGCATCGACATCACCGCCGCCGGCCGCCAACGCCATCACGAGCTGCACCAGGTCTCGGCCCGCACCGAAGCCGAGCTGAGCAACCTCGTCAGCGAGCGCGACGAGAAGATCGTCCGGGCCGTGCTCCAACGCTTCACCGACTACGTCACCTCCACCACCACCAGCGAAAGAGGCACCGCATGACCAGTCCTCCTGATCCGGCCGGTTCGACGAAGACCGCCACCACGACCTCGCCGCCGCCGTCGACCGACGAGGTGATCCGCGCCGATGCGCTGACCAAGATCTACCCGGGCGACATCACCGCCGTCGACCACCTCGACCTCACCGTCTACCGCGGCGAGATCTTCGGTCTGCTCGGCCCCAACGGCGCCGGCAAGACCACGACGGCCGGCATGTTGACCACCCGGGTGATCCCGACGAGCGGCCATGCCCTGGTGGGTGGCATCGACGTGGTCGCTCACCCCGCGCTGGCCAAGCGGCTGATCGGCGTGGTGCCCCAATCGAACACGCTCGACCGGTCGCTCAGCGTGCGCAACAACCTCTACTTCCACGGCCGGTTCTTCGGCATGAGCGCCAAGCAGTCACGGGCCAAGGCCGACCGGCTGCTCGAGCAGTTCCGCCTCAGCGAGCGGGCCGATGCTCCCGTGCTGGCGCTATCGGGCGGCATGGCCCAGCGCCTGATGGTCGCTCGGGCCGTGATGCACAACCCTTCGATCCTCTTCCTCGACGAGCCGACCGCCGGCCTCGACCCCCAAAGTCGCATCGCCCTGTGGGAGATCCTCGGCGAGCTGCACGGCGAGGGCCAGACCATCCTGCTGACGACGCACTACATGGAGGAGGCCGACCAGCTCTGCAACCGGGTCGCCATCGTCGATCACGGCAAGATGCTCGCCCTCGGCTCGCCGGCCGAGCTCAAGGAATCGACCGGCATCGACACCATGGTGCTGGTGTCGGTGGCGGGTGATCCCGGCGCCATCGCCGACCTGCTCGCCGCCGAGGTCGACGGCGCCACCGAGGCCACCGTCGTCGACGGCAAGATCAACCTCGGCGTCAAGGGGGCCGAGGGCGTGCTGCCCCAGGTCATCCAGGTGGCCGAGAAGCACGGATACGTGGTGACCGACCTGTCGGTCACCGAGCCCACCCTCGAGACGGTGTTCATCAAGATGACCGGAAAGGACCTGCGCGAATGACGACGACCGACAACCTCAGTGGCCCCGTGGCCCTCGGTGAGGAGGCCGCCGACACCGCCTCACGGGCATCGAGCTGGTCGGCCTTCCGGGCCCTGCTCCAGCGCGACGCCTACGTGCTGGCCCACAACCTCAAGGAATTCCTGCCCCGCACCCTGATCCAGCCGTTCCTGCTGGTGTTCGTGTTCACCTACGTGCTGCCGAAGATCGGCCTCGGCATCGGGTCGAATCCGGCCGCCGGGCCCGAGGCCGCTGCCGCCTACTCGGCGTCGCTCATCGCCGGCGTCGTCGCCTCGGTGATCCTGTTCCAGGGCATCCAGGCCGTGGCCCTGCCCCTGGTGCAGGAGTTCGGCTACACGCGCGAGATCGAGGACCGGGTGCTCGCTCCCCTGCCGGTCGAGCTGGTGGCCATCGAGAAGATCGTC
>JAYUBX010000286.1:0-1803 GCA_043740665.1 Candidatus Neomicrothrix sp. | reverse complement strand
CGGGGTCGACGATGCCGCCGGTCGTGGCCACGACGTGCACGGGCAGTGGGGCGAGCGCGTCGATCGCGCGCTGCAGCATCTCGGGGCTGCGTTGCTCGGGCACGGTGCTGAAGCTGAGGAGCACGAGCGGGGTCGGGTCGGCGTCATCCCAGGGCAAGGTCGTCGGCGTCGCGCGGCGCTCGGTGGCGAGGATCGGCGCGCCGTGCACGACGTTGTTCCAGCTCGTCGCGGGGTCGCCGTCGAACGCCCCGAACGTGTTGACGTGCAGCACGTCGCGGTCACCCCACAACTCGTCGAGACTGGGCAGGGCGTCGAACCCGGCCCGTTGCCGTGACTCGCTCTGCATCGTGAAGTTGGCCCGCCACGCCCCATGGAGACGGTCGAAGAACGTGTGGAGCATCACCGCGGTCGGACGCTCGAACCGGGGCGCCACGGCCAGCGCCGCGCTGAACATCGCGTCGATGACCACGACGTCGGGGTCGCGCTCGGCGACGAGCGCGACGAGTTCCTCGCCGACCGTCGGCGAGCTCGTGAACCCGAACACCGAGGCCAGCGGGTGGAACGAGTACCGCTCGAGGTCGGTGCGAGCGTGGACCAGCGCCGTTGCCTCGATCCCGGCCGCCTCGGCGCGGCCGACCATGTCGGGTCGGCCGAAGAAGTGCACGTCGTGCCCGCGCGCTTCGAGGACCCGGGTGATCCCGATGCTCGGCGTGAGGTTGCCGCCGCCGTCCCAACATGCCCACAAGATCCGTGCCATCGCTCATGCTCCTTCTGCGTCGACGAGGGCGCCTCGGACGAGGCGCTCGACCACTGCCTGGGCGGCCGCGCGGTCGAGACCGAGGTCTCGTCGCAGCAGCTTCCAGACGTAGATGTCGGTCGCGGCGACCAGGGCCACCACGATCTGGCGGCGCGCCCGCGCCGAGTGTTCGGTGAGGGACTCGGCGAAGGCGGCCTCGACCCACGCCCGGTGGCGCGCCCGGCCCTCGGCCGCACCGGCGGCGAAGTCCGCGATCCGGTGCTCTTCGCCCAGCATGAGCAGCACGCGGTCGCCGATGACCTCGTAGTCGTCGAAGACCTGACCGACCGCCTCGTGCACCGAGCGGGGCCGCTCGTCTCGGGTCGGTGCCTCGGCGCGCGACGTGCCGATCGCGGCGACCACGAGCGCGGTCTTGGACCCGAAGGCCCGCAACACGGTCTGGACACTCGTGTCGGCCGCGGCGGCCACCTGCTCCAACGTGAAATCGGTCGCCTGGACGTCGAACAGCCCCTGGGCCGCGTCGAGGATGCGTTGGCGAGTGGCGGCCGCCTTCTCGGCCCGCACCGTCATCGAGTAGGCCCGCCGCGTATTCATGGAGGTGACATTGACACGAACAAGGAGTTCGTGTCAATGGAATTCACACGAAATACGAGCCGCCTGTCAGACGAGTTGGGCCGTACCGGATCTTGTGCAGAAGCACCCTGCTGCACGTGGCCCGCCTCATCGACCGCCGGGATGGTGCGCGGCAGTTTGGCGGCTCCGGGTCACCTTCACCGACGGGTGGATCGGCCCTACTGGGATGCTCGCTCCTCACCCGAGGTACGTTGCCGCCATGAACGATGATCATCCGAACGCCGTCGCGTATCGCCGAACGGCCGATGCGTTTCGGGCCAATGATCTCGATGCGGTGGTCGCGCTCATCTCGGAGGACGTCGTCTGGCACGTCCCGGGCTCTCATCCCATGGCCGGTGACATTCACGGCCGGGATGAGCTCTTGGTTTGGCTCGGTCACCTGCCAACATTCGGCTTCTGGCTTCGCGAGGTCG
>JAYUBX010000285.1:0-4369 GCA_043740665.1 Candidatus Neomicrothrix sp. | reverse complement strand
CCACGCTTGATGTGGCGGGTCATGGCGATACGGGCGGCTTCGATCTGGCGGGCCGTGATCCAGCCCGGCTCGAGGGCCTGGATGCCGTAGTCACCGAAGGTGACTTCGGTACCACCCTTGGCCTGGCCGCGCATGCGACCACGCTGCTGCTTGCGGTGCTTGACCTTCTTGGGCATCAGCATGATCAGTCACCATCCCCAGGGCGGAAATGCGGGGTCTCGTGGTGCTCGCGGACCGAAGCCTCGATGGCTTCTTCCTCGGCGAGCAGTCGCTCGAGCTCGGGATCGGCTTCCTTGACCAGCGGCATCGACTCTTCGACGATCGGTTCGGCCGAGCCGGACCCGTCGTCGGTGGCCTTGCGAGGCGCAGCCGACGACGACACCACCTTGCGGGGGCGGATCTGGCCCGAGGTCTCACCGACGGCCATGGCCGCCTCCTTGGTGACCTTGTCCTCGAGGACGCTCTTGTAGGGCAGGATGTCGCCCTTGTAGATCCAGACCTTGACGCCGATGCGGCCGTAGGTCGTCTTGGCCTCGCGGAAGCCGTAGTCGATGTCGGCCCGCAGGGTGTGCAACGGCACTCGACCCTCGCGGTACCACTCGGTACGGGCCATCTCGGAGCCGCCGAGGCGACCCGAGCACTGGACCCGGATGCCGAGAGCGCCGGCCTTCTGGGCGTTCTGGACAGCCCGCTTCATGGCCCGACGGAACGCCACTCGACCGGCGAGCTGGTCGGCGACACCCTGGGCGATCAGGGCGGCGTCGAGCTCCGGCTGCTTGATCTCCTGGATGTTGAGCTGCACCTTGTTGTTGCCGGTGATGGCGGTGAGCCCCGCCCGCAGGCGATCGGCCTCGGCGCCGCGGCGACCGATGACGATGCCCGGGCGAGCGGTGTGCACGTCGACCCGAAGTCGGTCGCGGGTGCGCTCGATCTCGACCCGGCTGATGGCCGCATGCGGAAGCTGCGTCATCAGATAGTTGCGGATCTTCCAATCCTCGATGATGTACTCGCCGTACTGGCGCCGGTCGGCGAACCAGCGCGACTTCCAGTCGGTGGTGACGCCGAGTCGGAACCCGTAGGGGTTGACCTTCTGGCCCATCAGGTGTCCTCTCGCTCGGCGGTGGTGTCGTCGCCGTCGCCGGATGCTTCATCGGTCTCGACGGTCTCGACGGTCTCGACGGTCTCGACCACATCGGTCGTGGCCTCGTCGTCGTGGTCGTGACCTTCGTGGTCATGGTCGTGTTCAGCGGCCGCTTCGGCCTCGGCTTCGGCCGCCTTCTTTTCGGCCTTGGCGCCACGGCTGCGCAGCACGCGCTGGCGACGAGCCTCCGCGGCGGCCTGACCGCCACCACGACCGCCGGAGGCGATCTCGCGCTGACGCAACTTCTCGAGCACGTCAGGCGCCAAGCGGGTGACGATCACCGTGATGTGGCAGGTGCGCTTGCGGATGCGGGTCGCTCGACCACGCGCCCGGGGACGCCAGCGCTTGAGGGTCGGTCCTTCATCGGCGAAACAGGCCGACACGAACAGCTCATCGGCCGGGATCTGGTCGTTGTGCTCGGCGTTGGCGATGGCTGACTCGAGGCACTTGAGGATCACCTGGGCGACGTCGCGCTCGGCGAACTCGAGGATCTCGAGGGCGCGAGCGACCTGCTCACCTCGGATGAGATCGAGCACCTCGCGGGCCTTGTAGGCCGACACACGGGTGTACTTGACCTGGGCCCGGGTGCCGGGCCGTTCGTTGGTCTTGACTCCGAACGTCATGGCTACCGCCGACCCTTGTGCTCTTGGCCGGCGTGGAACTTGAACGTGCGGGTCGGAGCGAACTCGCCCAGCTTGTGGCCGACCATCGACTCGGTGATGTAGACGGGCACATGCTTGCGCCCGTCATGCACGGCGATGGTGTGACCGACCATCTCGGGGATGATCGTCGAGCGGCGCGACCAGGTCTTGATGACGCGCTTTTCGCTCTGCTCGTTCAGGGCGTCGACCTTCTTGAGCAGATGGTCGTCGACGAACGGGCCCTTTTTCAGACTGCGAGGCATGGCGTGTGTGGTCCCCTCTACCGGCGCGAGCCGCGGGTGCGGCGTCGGCGGACGATGAGTTGCTGCGACGGCTTGGTCTTGTCGCGGGTGCGGCCTTCGGGCTTGCCCCAGGGCGACACAGGATGTCGACCACCAGAGGTCTTGCCCTCGCCACCACCGTGAGGATGGTCGACGGGGTTCATGGCCACACCGCGGGTCTGGGGCTTGACGCCCTTCCAACGGTTTCGGCCGGCCTTCCCGATCTTGATGAGCTCGGCCTCGGCGTTGCCGACAGCACCAACGGTGGCCCGACAGTCGATGGGCACTCGGCGCATCTCGGTGCTGGGCAGGCGCAGGGTGACGTAGTCACCCTCCTTGGCGACCAGCTGGACGCTGGTGCCGGCACTGCGGGCCATCTTGGCGCCGCCGCCGGGCTTGAGCTCGATGTTATGGATCGTGGTACCCACCGGGATGTAGCGCATCGGCAAGGCGTTGCCGGGCCGGATCTCGGAACCTTGGCCGCTGTGGAGCAGGTCGCCGACGGTCACGTTGGCGGGCGCCAGGATGTAGCGCTTCTCGCCGTCGAGGTAATGGAGCAGCAGGATGCGACAGTTGCGGTTCGGGTCGTACTCGATGGCCGCGACCTTGGCCGGCACGCCGTCCTTGGTGCGACGGAAGTCGATGATGCGGTACTGCTGCTTGTGGCCGCCACCCTTGTGTCGGGCGGTCTTGCGGCCATAGCTGTTGCGACCGCCAGTGTTGTGCTTGGGGGCCAGCAGGGACTTCTCGGGCGTCGTCTTGGTGATCTCCGAGAAATCAGAGACCGTCTGGAACCGGCGACCGGGACTGGTGGGCTTGCGCTTGCGGAGGGCCATGGTTCCTATGCCTCGAACAGGTCGATGCTGTCGCCCTCGGCGAGGGTGACGATCGCCCGCTTCGTGTCGGGTCGGCTGCCGAAGGTGCCGTTGCGGCGGTTGCGCTTCCGCTTGCCCTTGCGGTTGAGCGTGTTCACGCTCAGGACCTTCACGTTGAAGATCGACCGGATGGCATCGCCGATTTCGGGCTTGCTGGCGTCGGGGTGGACGCGGAACGTGTAGACGTTGTGCTCGAGCAGGGCGTAGGACTTCTCGCTCACGATCGGCTCGATGATGACGTCACGGGGGTCTTTCACTGGCCGGCCTCATCGGGTTCGACGGTCGTGTTGAACGAGAATCCCGACGGCGTGGGCTCATCGCCCGGGGCCTCGGTCTCGGCCTCGTCGGCCGTCTCGGTGCTCTGCGTCTTGGCGCGAAGCTCGGCTTCCTTCTCGGCCTTGACTCGGGCCACCTCGAAGCGAGGGTTGGCCTTGTCGCCGGCCGGCTTGACCCGCTCGGCGGGATCGACCGGCTTGGTGGCCTCACCCGTGTTCTTGGGACGGTTGGGAAGGTCGCTCATGTCGGGGTCGCCTCCAGCATCGGCAGTCACGTCGTCAGGTTCGGTGACGGGTTCGGTGACGGGTTCCACAACCGGCTTCGCGGCCTTGGCCGGCTTGGCTGCAGGCTTCGCGGTCTTGACCGCATCGGCACCCTCGGCCGGCGTACCCGGCAGGGTGTCGCGTGTGAAGACGACGTAGTCCGAGCACAGGATGTCGTAGGCGTTGAGCTCGCCTGGCTCGAGCAAGTGCACGCTCGGCAGGTTGCGGAAGCTCTTGACCGTCGAGGCGTCATCGCCCCGCACCACGATCACGATGCGACCGGCCAGGCCGAGGGCCCCCAGCGCGGCGGCGGCGGACTTGGTGCTCGGCGTGTCGAAGCCCCACTCGTCGAGGACGACGATCTGGCCTTCGGCGGCCCGGTCGGACAAGGCCGAACGCAGGGCGAGTTTGATCATCTTCTTGGGGGTGCGCTGGGCGTAGCTGCGGGGCTTGGGACCCAGCGCCACACCGCCACCCTTCCACTGCGGCGACCGGATGCTGCCCTGACGAGCGCGGCCGGTGCCCTTCTGCTTCCAGGGCTTGGCGCCACCACCGCGGACCTCGGCCCGGGTCTTGGTGCTCTGGGTGCCGGCGCGGCGGGCGGCCAGCTGGGCGGTGACGACCTGATGCATGACCGGGACGTTGGGCTCGATACCGAAGGTGGCTTCGTCGAGCTCGATGGTGCCGTGCTCGGCGCCGATGGTGTCCTTGACGGTGATCGTGAGCATCAGGCACCACCCGTCGATGACGTGGCGGCCTTGACCGCGTTGCGGACGATGACCAGCCCGCCCTTGGGCCCGGGAACGGCACCCTTGACCAGCAACAGATGGCGCTCGGCGTCGGCTTCGACCACCTCGAGGTTGAGGGTGGTCACCCGCTCGCCACCCATGCG
>JAYUBX010000284.1:0-4354 GCA_043740665.1 Candidatus Neomicrothrix sp. | reverse complement strand
CTTTCGACGCCAGCGGTTTCGAGCCCCCGACGGCGGATCGCCCAACGCTGACCGGGTCATGGAATGGGGAGTCGTTCTACCCAACAGTCGCTCGTTGTCGGACGACGACTGCGCCTACGTCGATGCCTGTGTCGACGGCTTCGTGCGGGCCGAGGGGCTGGGGTGAGCGCCGGACGGTTTGCCGGTCGCCGAGCATTGGTCACCGGGGCCAGCCGCAGGATCGGCGCTGGAATCGCCGAGCGCCTGGCGGCCGAAGGGGCCGATGTCGTCATCACCGCGCGTACTCGTACCGAGCACGACCATCTGGCCGGCAGCCCCGAGGCCACCGCCGCCCGGATGGGGGCGTACGGAACCATGGTCGGCATCGTCGTGGCCGACCTGGTCGATGCAGTCGACCGACAACGGATCGTTCTGGAGGCGATGGGCTTGCTCGGTGGCGCGATCGAGATCTTGATCAACGATGCTACGGCCGCCATGTATCCGCCGGTGGCCCAGTTCGCGGCAAAGCGGGCGAGGATCCTGTTCGAGGTCGGCCAGCAAGGTTCGGGCACGACGATGTACGGCGCCTCGAAGGCGGCCCTCAACCGCGTCACCAACGGTCTGGCCGTCGAGTTCTATGGCACCGGCGTCCGCGTCAACACCATCGAGCCGCGGGCGGCGGTGCTGACCGTGGGCGCCGCTCAACTGGTGGGCTCCACCCTGCTACCCGACTCCCAATCCCCTGGCATGATTCGCGTGGCGACGTGGTGCAGGCGGACGATTAGCCGGTGAAGGCGGGAGCGGCTTGGACGGCGCCCGCCGCCTTGGCCGGGGCCGTGGTGGTCACGATCGGGTCGAAGGTGTTGGTGATCACAGCCGAGTAGGTCGTCGGCTTCTGGATCTCAACGGTCACGGGTCCACTGCTCGAGTTGGCGCCACCGTCGTTGGTCTCGGTGACCAGGCACGAGGCACGCTTGTTGAAGGTGAAGTCCTGGCTGCCACCTGCGGCACCGAAGTTGACGTCCGCGTCGTAGACGGGAATGGCACCGCCCTGCGGGGTCGCACTGCTCATGGACCGCACGACGTTCACACACCGGATGTGCAGCACGAAGGTGGTGCCCGCGGGCGGGGTGCCGACGACGGTCTTGGTCACCGTGAGGGTCGCCACCTCGATTGGCATGGTGGTGTCCACGCTCACCGCTCCGGCGGGTGCCGCGGCGAGCACGCTCATGCCGACGGCGGCGGCGACCACCGAGATCTTGGTGACCAGCTTCGTGGTGGTACGTCCCTGCTTCATGGTTCCCAGCCTTTTCCCTGACGACGGATGCACCGACGGTAGTCCGCTCCGGCCAAACGGGTAGGACTTTGTTCAGTCTCGAACCGCCGTCAGGGTCGCTTGAACCTGGGTGAGCCCATCGGCTCCGACGCCGACGGCGTCCTTGACCAGGTCGAGGGCGGTGACCGAGCCGCCGCCGGCCACGGTGGCCGATCGGTTCCAGTCGTCGTTGCTGAGGACCCCACCGATCTGGTCGGCCAGCGCCTCGGCCTGGTGGCCCAGCAGCGTCAGCGCGTCAGCGACCGTGGCGGGCGGGGGGTTGTCCCAGTGCCGCAGGGCGCGATCGGCGATGGCGGGGTGCAGGACGGCGTCGTCATGGCGCAGGACCTGGGTCAAGGCGCCGCCCAGCACCGACCAGGTGCGGGTGACATCGCTCACCGTCTGCAGGGCCGAGACGCCGTCGGGGCCGGCCCGGACCGCCGATTCGTCCAGAGAATCGTCGCCTTCGATCCCCGCGAACTCGGCGCCGTAGCGGCGGGGATACGAACGAAGGGCCACGATGGCATCCTGCGGACTGAGGTGGCGGAGATCGGGGCCGGACATGGTGTCACGCTACCGACCTGGGGTCGGGCCCGCCCGGCAATGGCGTGTTCAACGGGTGGGTCCGGCTACCCTGACTCGGTCATCGTCTCGCATTTTCGGGACCGCACGGTCAGGAGCTCTCATGCTCGACGGACGCTGGAAGGCGAACATCGAGAAGGGGTTGCGCCCCATCGGGGCCAACCTGCGCAAAGCCGGCATCAGCGCCGACCAACTCACCGCCATGGGTGTGGTCATGGCCGCGGGTGCAGCGGTCGCCATTGGTGTCGGACAGCTCCGTATCGGACTGTTGCTGCTGGTGCTGACCGGCTTGCCCGACGCGCTCGACGGCGCCGTCGCCAAGGCCTCGGGCACCGCGGGGCCCCGCGGAGCGTTCTTCGATTCGGTCTCTGACCGCGTCTCCGATTCGTTGCTGTTGGGTGGGGTGGCGTGGTATCTGGCCAGCACCCACCCGGGGCATCTGTCGTTGTTGCCCATGGCCGTGCTGGCCGCGTCGCTGGTGATCTCGTACCAGCGGGCCAAGGCCGAGGCCCTCGGTTTCGACGCTCGCGGCGGCATCATGGAACGGGCCGAGCGCGTCATCCTGCTCGGCCTGGGGTTGCTCTTCGACTCGCTGCTCATCGGCATCCTGTGGGTCATGTTGGTGCTCACCCTGGTGACCGCCGTGCAGCGGTTCGTCAAGGTTTGGCGCCAAGCCAGCATCGAACGACCCGTGGTGTCGCCCACTCGTCGGGCCCGCCGGCGCTCGGCTCGCCCGGCCTCGCCCGAATGGCAACGCCGCCTGCGCGACCGCACCCGTCGCGCCCCCTGAGTCCTCGGCACCACTCGCGCACTGTGGGGTTCGAACCCGTTTCATCAGTCTACAAAGCTGGCTCGGTCTTGTTCCGCGGATTGCCGGGGCCGGTCGCCGACGTCGTCGCCCGGTACGGAAGTCGAGCCGTGGTGTGGCGATCCGAGGAACGGCGGCTCATCGCCGAACGTCACCTGCAACGGGTCCACGGCCCCGCGTTGGCGGGGGACGAACTGCGGGCCGCGGTGTACGCCACCTTCGAGTCCTACGCCCGGTACTGGGTCGAATCGTTTCGGCTGCCCGACCGCAGTCGCGACGAACTCGATGCCAGCTTCGGGTACGAGGGCTACGAGCACATCCAGGCGGCCCAGTCGGCCGGTCTCGGACCGATCTGTGTCATGCCCCACATGGGTGGCTGGGAATGGGCGGCCTTTTGGTTGACCCAAGTGATGGGCGTCCGGGTCACCGCGGTGGTCGAACCGTTGAACCCGCCCGAGTTGTTCGAGTTCTTCGTCGAGTTTCGGCGGGCCCTCGGCATGAACATCGTGCCGCTCGGACCCCACGCCGGCACCCATGTGGTCAACGCGATCCGCGACGGTCAACTGATCTGCCTGCTCTCTGATCGTGACATCGGGGGCGGCGGCATCGACGTCGAGTTCTTCGGCGAACGCACCACGCTGCCGGCCGGACCGGTAGCGGTCGCCCTGCGCACCGGCGCGCCGTTGTTGCCGTGCGCGGTCTACTTCCGCGACGGCGGCCACCACGCAGTGATCCGTCCGCCGATGGATCTCACCCGTCGAGGTCGGTTCCGCGACGACCTGGCCCGACTCACCCAGGACCTCGCCGTCGAGCTCGAAGCGCTGATCCGTCCGGCGCCCGAGCAGTGGCACCTGCAGCAGCCCAACTGGCCCAGTGACTACGACGCCCTGGCCGCCATCGGCCATCCCCACGTCCGCCCCGGCACCGCGCCTGAGCCCGAGGGCTGATCGTTGGCGCCGGTCAGCCCGCGATCCAGATCGCCTTGGTGCGGGTGTAGGCGGCCAGGGACTGGTGACCCATCTCCTTGCCCCATCCGCTGCGCTTGAACCCGCCGAACGGGCTGGCGAAGTGGTACTGGCCGTAGCGGTTGATGAAGACCTGCCCGGCGTCGAGCCGGTCGGCGATGTGACGCGCCCGCCGCACGTTGTCGCTGTAGACCCCGGCGGCCAGCCCGTACTCGGTGTCGTTGGCCAGGGCTACTGCTTCGTCCTCGGTGTCGAACGAGAGCACGGCCAGGACCGGTCCGAAGATCTCGTCGCGGGCCAACGGGCTGCTCGGGTCGACCCGGTCGAAGATGGTGGGCCGGACGTAGAGGCCGGTGGCGTTCGATCCGGCCTCATCCCGCGTGCCGCCGGCGCGAAGCCGATCGCCGGCCTGGTGGCCGAGGTCGATGTAGCGCAGGCATCGGTCGAGTCGGGTCGTCGTGCACTGCGGGCCTTGGTCGCTGCTCGGGTCGAACGGATCGCCGCAGACGACCGCTTCGGCCCGGGCGACGAGACCATCGACGAACGGGTCATGGATCCCTCGTTACAGTAGGAACCGGGTCGGCTCCGAGCACTTCTCGCCCTTCTGCGAGAACATCAACTCGAACGATCGGTCGATGCAGCCCTCGAGATCGGCGACATCGTCGAACACGATGTTGGGGGACTTGCCACCCAGCTCGAGGGTGA
>JAYUBX010000283.1:0-3123 GCA_043740665.1 Candidatus Neomicrothrix sp. | reverse complement strand
CGTCGACGGCGCACATCAACGTCGACGAGTGCGGCGCCCCCGAGCGGTTCACCGGCAGCAAGCTGTTGGCGGTGCCGACGCCCGACGGCAAGTTGCGACCCGACCAGGTCGAGGCCCAGATGCACGCGCTGGGCGACATGCACCACGTGCAGCCCAAGGTCGTGTCGATCACCCAGTCGACCGAGATGGGCACGCTCTACTCGGCCGACGAGGTCGCCGCCCTAGCCGAGACCGCCCACCGTCACGGCCTACGCCTGCACCTCGACGGGGCGCGCATCGCCAACGCCGCCGCCGCCCTCGGGGGTGACATTCGGTCGTTCACCGTCGACGCCGGGGTCGATGTGCTCACCTTCGGTGGCACCAAGAACGGGATGATGTACGGCGAGGCGGTGATGTTCCTCGATCCCGAGCTCGGGCGGGCGGCGCGCTTCGTGCGCAAACAGGCGGGGCAGCTGCCGTCGAAGATGCGCTACGTCTCGGCCCAGTTCGAGGCGTTGCTGACCGACGACCTGTGGCTGGCCAACGCCACCCACGCCAACGCCATGGCCCGGCTGCTGGCCGAGCGCGTCGACGTCATCGCTGGGGTCGAGCTGCAGCGCCCGCCGCAGGTCAACAGCGTCTTCGTGACGGTGCCCCCCAGCGCGCTGGCGGCGTTGCAGGCGTGGTCATTTTTCTGGGAGTGGGATCCGGCCATCACTGAAGTGCGGTGGATGACCAGCTTCGACACCACACCGGACGACATCGACCGGTTCGCCGCCGGGGTCGCCTCACTCGTCGACGAGCACGTCCGCCTCTGACCAGGCCGCCTCGATGCGGTCGAGCGTCTCGGTGGCGGCCACTCGTCGCCGCTCGGCCACCCCGGCCACCAGGGCGTTGAGCACGATGAGCGCGCCGACGTAGCTGTCGAACGGACCGATGCCCTTGGACCGGATCGAGAAGTGCAGATCGGCGTTGCGGGCCAGCGGTGACAGCGTGCTGTCGGTCAGGGCGATCACCGTGGCGCGGCGTGCGGCGGCCGCCGCGGTCGACCGGATCAGGGCGGCGTCGTAGCGGGCCAGGTCGATGGTGAGCAGGATGTCGGCCGGCCGCAGCTCGGAAAGGGCGCGGTAGACGCGCACGTCGCTGCCGGCGACATGGGTGACGCCGGGCCGCAGCATCGACAGATCCGAGG
The DNA here is from genome assembly GCA_043740665.1 of Candidatus Neomicrothrix sp. Classification (GTDB taxonomy): domain Bacteria; phylum Actinomycetota; class Acidimicrobiia; order Acidimicrobiales; family Acidimicrobilacustridaceae; genus UBA4742. The sequence goes on along the minus strand of JAYUBX010000283.1, from coordinate 1,952 downwards.
CGATCAGGGTGCCGATGCCACTGGACGCATCGCCGGTGAGCACGAACACCCGGTTGGTGGCGACGGCCAGGGCCTGCACGGCCAGATCGAACCGAGCGGGGTCGATCCCCTCGAGGGTGGCCTGGGCGTTGTCGAGCTCGACCTGCTGGGCCCGACCCAGCAGGTCACCCGACTCGGGCTGACGTATCCGAGCGGTGGCCGGCCGCAGCTGCTGCCCGAGGTCGCGTTGCACGCGCGTCTGCAACGACGAGAATCCGTCGAAGCCCAACTTGGCGGCCAAGCGGATGACTGAGGCACCGCTGGTCTCAGCGGCGACGGCCAGTTCGGCCACCGTGCCGAAGGCCACCAGCTGCGGTTGCATGAGCACGACCGCGGCCACCCGACGCTCGGCGGGGGTGAACCGATCTCGGTGCTGCTCGATCAGGGCGGCGACATCCACCCTCGCATCCTGGCAGACGGACGACCGGTTGCTCGCCGCCTTGTCGATGGCGACCTAGTCTCGATCCGTCATGGACGACGCACCCGAGCCGCCTGCGACCCACGTTCGCTCGATGCGAACCGCGCTGGGCGACTTCGTGCGGGACGAGACCGCCGGGGGCATCGTGCTGTTGGCGGCCACCGTCGCCGGCTTGTTGTGGGCCAATGTGGCCGGGTCGACCTACACCTCGTTCTGGTCGCACTCGGTCGACTTCAGGTTGGCGGGGATTCATTCGCACGAGACGTACGCCGAGTTGGTGAACGACGGGCTGATGGCGATCTTCTTCTTCGTTGTGGGCCTCGAGATCAAGCGCGAACTGGTGGTCGGCGAGCTGCGGGACCGACGGGCGGCCGCCCTGCCGCTGGCCGCCGCCGTCGGGGGCATGGTCGTGCCGGCGCTGATCTTTGTGGCCGTCAACGTGGGCCATCCCGAACTGCGGCACGGGTGGGCCATCCCCATTGCCACCGACATCGCCTTCGTGATGGGGGTCATCGCCCTGCTGGGTCGCCGGGTGCCGCCGGCCCTGCGGCTGTTTCTGCTGACGCTCGCCATCGTCGACGACATCGGCGGCATTCTGGTGATCGCCTTCGTGTACACCGACGACCTGCGGGTGCTGTGGCTGCTCGGTGCGGTCGGGTGCGTCGCGGTGGTCGTCGGGATGCGCCTGCTCGGCGTGCACCGGATCTGGCCCTACGTGCTGGTGGGGGTGCCGTTCTGGTTCTGCACGCTCGAGTCGGGTGTGCACGCCACCATCGCCGGGGTGATCCTCGGGTTGCTCACCCCGGCCCGGCCCCTCAACGGACGCCCGGTGCTCGAAGAACTCGAACATCACCTGCATCCGATCTCGGCGTTCGTCGTGGTGCCGCTATTCGCCCTGGCGAACACCGGCATCGTGTTGTCGACCGGCCAAGTCTCCGACGCGGTCGGCAGCACGTTGGCCTGGGGCATCGTGCTGGGCCTGCTGGTGGGCAAGCCCGTGGGGATCGCCGTGGGCACCTGGGTGGCCCGCGCCGCCAACATCGGGCGGCTGCCCGACGGCATGACGTTCGTGCACGTGATCGGCGGCGGATTGCTCGCCGGGATCGGCTTCACCGTCGCCCTGTTCATCACCGACCTCAGCATCGGGACGGGCCCGACCGGCGATCTGGCCAAGCTGGCCATCCTGGTGGCGTCGGCGTCGGCCGCGGTGCTGGGCGCCGGCTACCTGCTGCTGTTCTCGCGCCGAAGCGAGTCATCCGTTCCGTCGTCGTAGCGCGTCACCGATCAGGCGAAGAGGTGGCCGTGGTCGCGGTCGAGCTCGGCCAGGGTGCCGATGGCCGTGACTCGACCCTGGTGCAGCACGACGATGCGGTCGGCCAACTCGAGGGCGCAGCGCTTGTACGACGTGGCCACGACGGTCGCGCCCTCGGTCCGCAGGTTCTGCCACAGCCGCCGTTCGGTGAGCACGTCGAGGGCCGACGACAGATCGTCGAGC
>JAYUBX010000282.1:0-14068 GCA_043740665.1 Candidatus Neomicrothrix sp. | reverse complement strand
GCCGGCCACGCTGTCGATCCTGGCCAACGTGTTTCCGGCCGGCGAACGGGCTCGGGCCATCGCCATCTGGGCGGGGTTCTCCGGCGCCGGCGCCGCCGTCGGACCGGTGCTCAGTGGGTTCTTGCTCGAGCACTTCTGGTGGGGCTCGGTCTTCTTCGTAAACGTGCCGATCGTGATCGGCGCCCTGGTGGCCGGCGCCATCCTGCTGCCCACCTCGAAGGATCCGAACCACGGCCGGCTCGACCCGGTCGGCGCCCTGTTCTCGGTCGTCGCCCTGGCCTCGCTGCTCTACGCCATCATCGAAGCTCCGGTGAAGGGCTGGGGCTCGGCGTCGACGATCATCGGCTTCGTCCTGTTCGCCGGGTTCGCAGTGGCCTTCGTGCAGTGGGAGCGTCGCAGCGCGGCACCCATGTTGCCGATGGAGCTCTTCCGCAACCGGCGCTTCAGCGTCGGTGCGGCCACCATCACCCTCACCTTCTTCTGCATGTTCGGCTTGTTCTTCGTGCTGACCCAGTACCTGCAGTTCGTGCTCGGGTTCACCCCGTTCAAGGCCGGCCTGGCCACGTTGCCCCTGGCCGCCATGCTCATCATCTTCGCCCCCCGCAGCGCCGGTTTTGTCGTTCGCTGGGGCCAAGCCAGGGTGCAGGCGTTCGGGCTGACCATGGTGGCGATCGGCTTGCTGGTCATGGCCGCCCTGACGCCGTCGAGCAGCTACGGCTGGGTCGCCCTGGCCCTGGTCATCATGGGCATCGGCATGGCGTGCACGACGGCTCCGGCCACCAGCGCCATCGTGACGTCGGTGCCGCTGTCGAAGTCGGGCGTGGGCTCGGCGGTCAACGACACGACCCGCGAGGTCGGTGGTGCCCTCGGCATCGCCGTGCTCGGCAGCCTGGTCTCGTCGGGCTATCGCGCCACGATGGCCAACAACGTGGCTGGTCTGCCTGGTGCATCGGCGGCCATCGCCAGGGACTCGATCGGTGGCGCCTTCAATGTGGCCAAGGTCGCCGGTCCGCTCGGTGATCAGCTGAACGCGGCCGCCTCGGCCGCCTTCACCGATTCGATGAGCACCGCGTTGATCGCGGCCGCGGTGGTCGCCCTCGGCGCCGCCGCCATGGTGCTCAAGTTCTTCCCCCGGACGCCCCAGGAGTTGTCCACCGAAGCGGTCGAGCTCAACGACTGACATGGCCACCGTCCACCAACGGATCGATCCGCGCATAACGAGGACTCGCGAATCGGTGCTGAGCATCGCCGCCGAGCTGCTGGCCGAGGTCGGCTGGGGCACCGTCACCATCGAGTCGATTTCGGCCCGTTCGGGCGTGGCCCGCACGACGATCTATCGCCACTGGCCCGACCTGCCCGCCCTGTTGGCCGAGGCCATGCAGTCGGTCCTCGAGCCCTGCCCCGAGCCCGATACCGGTTCGCTGCGCGGTGATCTCACCGTGATCCTTCGGGCGTTGGCCGGTGTGCTCACCCGGTCGGCCAGCGCCGGGGTCATGACGTCGATGATCGATGCCGCCGAACGCGATCCGCAGATCGCGGCATTGCAGGCCTCGTTCACCCGCGAGCGTCGGCTGGCATCGAGTCGGGCCCTCGACCGGGCCGTGGCTCGCAACGAGATAGGCGGCGACTACGACTTCGAGGTCGAGGCCGCACTCATCGGCGGCGCGCTGTTCTACCGCCGGCTCGTGTCGCGTGAGCCGCTGTCGGATCGGTTCGTCGACCGGGTGGTCGACGCCGCCTGCGCCCGTCTCGGCGCGCCCTGAAGGTGGCCGGCGGTTGTCGGAAGTGGTCGTCGGTGAGATCAGGCGATGTCGTCGTCGGGCCATTGCGCCCGAAGCTCAGCAGCCAGCGCGGCGCTGCCCTGACCTTCGCCCTCGAGGGCGATGAGGGTGCCGTTGACCAGGGCCACCCGGAAAGGCCGACGCAGCTCGACCTCGCGGTCGTCGGCCGACTCGCTGGTGCGACCGATCGGGTCGCCACCGAGCACCACCCGCACGAAGGCCACGAAGTGGTACTCGAGCGATTCGACGTTGATCTCTTGCACCCACGTGAACATCGGCCCCGACTCGGCGATCTGCTGCCACCGGTCGAGCAGGGCGGTGAACAGGCCGACGACGTCAGGGGTGAGGGTGGCGGCCAGGTCGCCCGGATCAGCCACGACCTCGGCCAGGCGATAGCGGCAGAACTCGACGTACGCGATCGCGCTCGGCGACGGTACCGGTCCCAGCTCCAGGAGCATGGTGCGCAGGGTACTTCCGTGCCGCGACTTCTCTCCTCGCAACCTCGCCGGTGATCGGAGAGGTTGATTCTGGAGGTCAGCTATTGCATCTGATGCGTTGCGAGTTAGCATCTGATGCATGCCCCGGACAACGATTGACTTGGACGACGCTGTGCTCCACGAGTTGAAGCAACGGCGGGAGCGCGAGGGAAAGCCGCTGGGCGTGATCGCCTCACAGTTGCTGGCTCGGGCCTTGCGAGAAGATGTCGAGCCGCCGACCGACTTCGAATGGGTCGCTGGCAGTATGGGAGCGACGGTCGATCTCGACGACAAGGAAGCGGTCTGGGCCGCGCTGGATGGTCGATGAGCGAGACCGTCGACACGAACGTTCTTGTCTACGCGTCGAACGTCGACGCCCCCGAACATGGTCGGGCCACCGCACTCCTTGGGCATCTTGCGGCTGGACCCGATCTGGTGGTCGTGCTGTGGCCGACGGTGATGGCCTACCTTCGATTGGTCACCCACCCCTCGATCTTCTCGTCCCCGTTGAGCCCCGGGGTCGCGTCGGCCAATATCGACTCCCTGCTCGACCGACCGAACATCCGGGTGGTCGGTGAGAGGGATGGATTCTGGGACAGCTACCGACGCACCACCGCCCAGGTTGCGCCGCGCGGCAACCTCGTGCCGGATGCGCACCTCGTGGCTCTGATGCACCAGCACGGGATCTCGGTGATCTGGAGTCGTGATCGAGACCTCCGGAAATTTGACGGCATCACGGTGCGAGATCCCTTTGCGGCTCGCTATCGCGAGACCTTCACCCCGGCGTCCGGCCGCCATCGGCCGGTGCATCGGGGCGGTCGTCCGCCGGGGTGATCGACCTCGGCTAGAACCAGTGGATGGGCACCCGACCACCGCTGATCCTGCTGCCGCCGTCGGAGGGCAAGGCCGACGGCGGATCGGGTCCGGCCTGGACGCGGGGCACGCTGATCGATCCCGATCTCGATGATCGTCGGGCCAAGGTGCTGGCGTCGCTGGTGCGGGCCATGAAGCGCTCACAATCGGCGCGGGCGAAGCTGCTCGGGGTCAAGGGTGACGCCCTGGCGGCGGCGACGGACGCCAACCTCGAGGTGCTCACCGCGGCCACGCTCCCCGCCATCGAGCGATACACCGGTGTGCTCTACGACGCGCTCGACGGCGCGTCGCTCCCGGCCGCGCATCGCCGTCGGCTCGATGCGCAGGTCCGGATCTTTTCTGGAGTCTGGGGGCTCGTCGGGCCCGCCGACCCCATCCCTGACTACAAGCTCAAGATGGGCGCGGCCGTGGCCCCGTTGGGCAAGCTGTCGACGTGGTGGCGGCCGGCGATCACCGCCGCCCTCGTCGAGCCGATCGCCGCCCGCACCGTGTGGAACCTGCTGCCCAACGAGCACGCGGCGGCGTGGAAGCCCGACCTGAGCCCCGGCCCGACGGCACCGCGAACGGTGATTTCGGTGCGGTTCCTCGACGAGGTGGGTCAGGGTTCAGCGACGCGCCTGGTCGTGGTCAACCACTGGAACAAGCTGCTCAAGGGCGCGCTGGTACGCCACGTGCTCGCCACGCAACTGAGCGACGTCGACGGCCTGGTCGAGTTCGACCATCCCCTCGGCTACGTGTTCGCGCCCGGGCTCACCCAGGTGGATCCCGACGGCGTGTGGGTCGCCGTCAGCCTGGTGAAGCCCGCCGAACGCTGACGTCAGACCGGGCCGGCACCGACCTTGGCGGTGGGGGTGAAGGTCACCGGCATCGACTCGAAGCCGCTCACGAAGTTGGCCGGCCGCAGCGGCGTGTCGCCGGCCAGAGCCAGGCCAGGCAGGCGAGTGACGAGCCGTTCGATCATGACCGAGATCTCGAGGCGGGCCAGGCTGGCACCCATGCAGAAGTGGGTGCCGAAGCCGAAGGCGACGTGGTCGTTGGGCGTGCGGGTGATGTCGAACCGGAAGGGATCGTCGAAGACGGCCTCGTCACGGTTGGCCGACGGGTAGAGCAGCAGCAGCTTCTGCCCTTCGAGCATGGGCTGGCCGCCGAACGTGGTGTCGTGGGTGACGACGCGAGCCATGTTGCGGATCGGAGAAACCCATCGAAGCATCTCCTCGACCGCGCCGGGCATGAGCTCGGGGTTGGCCACCAACTGGTCGCGCTGGTCGGGATGCGAGATGAGCTCCTTCATGCCGCCACTGATGACGTGGCGGGTGGTCTCGTCGCCGCCGACCAGGATCAGCAGCGACTCGTGCACCAGCTCGAGATCGTCCAGCACATCGCCGTCGACCTCGGCATCGACCAGGATGCCCATCAGGTCGTCGGTGCCCGGGTTGGCCCGGCGCTCGGCGATGACCCGGTTGCAGTACTCGGAGTACCCGATGAAGGCGTTCATGGCCTTCATGAGTGCTTCTTCGGACGAGGACGAGCCGCTCAGCGCGCTCACCATGTCGTCGCTCCAGCGCAGCAGGTCGTCGCGATCCTCGGGAGCCACACCGAGCGCGTCACCGATCATGATCATGGGCAGCGGAGCGGCGAGGTCACGGACGAGATCGGCCGATCCATGCTCGCAGACGTTGTCGATGATCGAATCGCAGACCAGGCGAATGCGGTCTTCGCTGTCGCGCACGCGGCGGGGCGTGAAACCCGTGTTGACCAGCTTGCGGCGGCGCAGGTGGTCGGGATCGTCCATGTCGATCATCATCGGCAACGGATCGTTGTCGGGACGGATGCCCCCAGCGTTCGAGAACGTCTTGGGGTCGGCCGAGATGGTCTTCAGGTCGGCGTACCTGGTGATGCCCCACACCCCGCTGTTGGCGTCGAAGTAGACGGGTGCGTTGGCCCGCATCCACGCGAACAGCTCGTGCGGGTCGTTGCCGTAGAACAACCCGTCGGTGAGGTTGATGTCGGGGTGGGTCGGATGGTTCGGCGTCGCGTCGGTCACGTCGGTCATCAGTCGCTCCTAGAGCAGGATCTCGGCCAGATGCCGAAGGGCTTCGGGTCCACCCGGGGAATAGACGAGCAGGGTCGACACGGGACTTTCCTGCCAGGCCGCCACGCGGTCGCGAATGCGAGCGGGCGACCCGCACAGCGAGATGGCATCGGCGAAGTCGTCGGGCACGAGGGCGATGGCTTCGTCGCGGCGGCCCTCGAAGAACAGATCCTGGATCTTGAGCGCCTCGGCTTCGTAGCCGAACCGCTGCATGAGCTTGGTGTGGTAATTCTGGCCCTTGGCGCCCATGCCGCCGATGTAGAAGCCGAGCATCATCTTGACCGGCATCAGCGCCTGCTCGAGGTCGTCGTTGATGTTGACCTGAGCGCCGGCCACGATCTGGAAGTTGGGCCCGGCGCCGGCCAGCGACTCGGCGTAGACCTCAGGGTGATGGGGCGAGTAATAGAGCGGCAACCAGCCGTCGGCGATCTCGGCCGTCATGGCTACGTTCTTGGGGCCCTCGGCGCCGAGGAAGATCGGGATATCGGCCCGAAGCGGGTGGGTGATGGCCTTCAGCGGCTTGCCCAGCCCGGTGCTGCCCTCGCCGTGATAGGGGTGCTGGTAGAACTCGCCCTGGAAATCGAGCGGCTCCTCGCGGCGCAGCACCCGTCGGATGATCTCGACGTACTCGCGGGTGCGGGCCAGCGGCTTGGTCGACGGACGGCCGTACCAACCCTCGACCACCTGTGGGCCTGACACGCCCAGCCCCAACTGGAACCGACCGTTCGAGATGTGGTCGATGGTGAGGGCGGCCATGGCGGTGGCCGTCGGCGTGCGCGCCGCGAGCTGCACCACGCCGGTGCCGAGCTTGATGGTCGACGTCTGACCGGCGATCCAGGCCAGGGGCGAGAAGGCGTCCGAGCCCCACGCCTCGGCCGACCAGACCGAGTCGAACCCGAGCCGTTCGGCCTCCTGGGTGATCGAAATGACGTCGGGGGGCGGCTGCGCTCCCCAGTAGCCCCACATCAGGCCGAGCTTCATGTACGAATCCCCCTTGGGTCGAGGCGGCGATCAGCCGTCACGAAGCAGGTGACCCCGTCGAGGCCAGCTGTCCCGCCTGACGGTAGCGCGTGCTGACGAGGCGTCAGAAACGGGGACGCGGCCCGGTCAGCCCGCAACCGTCCGGACGTGGGTGAGCAGCCCCGAGCAGGCCGAATCGATCAGGTCATAGACGTCGGCGAACCCGGCGGGGCCGCCCATGTACGGATCGGGTACGTCCAGATCGTTCGGGTCGGCGCCGGGCTCGAACTCGCGCAGGAGCCGCACCTTGGCCCCGTCGGCGAGGGTGGGAGCGAGGTCGAGCAGGGCAGTCCGATTGCTGTCGTCCATCGCCACCAGCAGATCGAAATGGACGAAGTCGCCGACGTGGACCTGGCGGGCCCGACTGGTCAGGTCGATGCCGTGGCGACGGGCCTCGGCCGTGGATCGTTCGTCGGGCGCAGCGCCGCGGTGCCAACCCCCGGTGCCGGCGCTGTCGACTTCGATCTGGTCGGTGAGGGTGGCGGCGTCGATCTTGGCCTGCATGACCGCCTCGGCGGTCGGCGATCGGCAGATGTTACCCAGGCACACGAAACAGATCCTCACCCCGGGAGTATGGATCATTCCGCCACTTCTGTAACGTGTTCTCGTTCGGGGTCGTCGGACGCCGACCCGTCAAGGGGGACCAATGCCTGAGTCACGTGATCTGGGATTCCAGATCTTCGATGCCGACAACCACTACTACGAGGCCACCGACGCCTTCACGCGCCACATTGAGCCGCCCATGCGCAAGCGCACCATGCAGTGGGCCGAGATCGACGGCCGTCAGCGGCTGCTGGTCGCCGGCAAGGTGAACCGGTTCATCCCGAATCCCCAGTTCGATCCGGTGGCCAAACCCGGCGTCCTCGACGACTACTTCCGCGGTCGATCAGCCAGCGACGACATCCGCGCCGCGTTCGGCGAGCTCGATCCGATCAGCCCGGCCTACCGCAACCGCGACGCCCGCATCGAGGTCATGGACCGCCAGGGCATCGAGGGCTGCTTTCTGTTTCCCACGCTCGGCGTCGGCATGGAAGAAGCACTCATCCACGATCCCGAGGCGGCCCACGCTGCCTTCGAGTCGTTCAACCGCTGGATCGAGGACGACTGGGGCTACGCCTACCAGGGCCGCATCTTCGCCGCCCCGCTGTTCACCCTGCTCGACCCCGATCTGGCCGTGGCTGAGCTCGACCGAGTGCTGGGCAACGGCGCACGGGTCATCGTCATGCGGGCCGGTCCGGTGATGGCCCCCACCGGTGGCCGCTCACCCGGCGACCCGGTCTACGACCCGTTCTGGGCCCGCATCGACGAGGCCGGCATCGCCGTGGCCTACCACTCGGGCGAGAGCGGCTACGGCCGCTACACCACCGACTGGGGTGAAGATGCCGAGATGGAGGCGTTCCGGCGCACCCCGTTCTACGGCATCACCACCAGCGATCGGGCCGTCGCCGACACGATCACCGCGCTGGTCGCCCATGGGGTGTTCGACCGGTTCCCGAACGTGCGGGTCGCCACCATCGAGAGCGGCAGCGAGTGGGTCGGTTCGCTGTTGAAGAAGATGGCCAAGTCCTATTCGCAGTCGCCCAGTTCGTGGCCCGGCGGCGAGGACCCGGTCGCCGTCGTGCGCCGACACGTCTCGGTCGCTCCCTACTACGAGGACGACATCCAGGGCCTGGCGGTTGCTCTCGGCGCCCAGCGAGTGCTGTTCGGGTCGGACTGGCCCCACGCCGAAGGATTGGCCGAACCGTCCTCGTTCATCGACGACCTGGCCGGATTCTCCGACGACGATGTCCGCCTCATCATGCGCGAAAACGCCCTGCTCCTCGCCCACTGACCGAAAACCACCGAACCTTCCCCGTATTTGCGCACCAGAGTGCGCCAAAACGGGGAAGGTTCGGGATTCTGGGGGTTTTGGGTCAGGCGGCGGTGGGCGTGGGGCGTTCGACGCTGGCCATGATCCAGTCGAGGGTGCGCATGAGGGTGCGGGTCGCGGGGCGCACTACCAGGGGGTCGAGCGCAGGCAGGGTCGGCAGCCACAACTGGCGGCGAACCGAGCGGGGGAGGAGTCCGACGGCGGCCGAGGCGATGACCCCATAAGCCGGCCGGCTGATGACCGGCAGCGGCGGCACCATCAGAAATCGCACGACCTCGCGGGCCGGGCCGGTGGCCCGCATCTCGGGTCGTTCGGCACCGAACCAGGCTCGTAGCTCGGCGACCGACCGGGCCGCCGTCTCGGCGCCGAACTCGTCAGCTAGCACCGCCATCTCGGCGACGTAGCGGTCGGCATCAGCATCGGTCAACGACTCGGCGCCGTAGCGGCGATAGGACCGCAGGAACGAGTCGACCAGGGTGTGGTGCACCCACGCGAGCAGGTGAGGGTCGTTGGCGGCGTACGGGCGACCGTCGGGCGCCACGCCGACCACCCGCTCGTGGACGCGTTTGACGGTGGCGATCGCGGCGCGAGCGTCATCGGCACTGCCAAAGGTCGTGGTGCCGACGTAGAGGCTGGTGCGCCACAGGCGGCCCATCGGGTCAGCTCGATAGTTCGAATGCTCGGCCACTCCGGCCATGGCCAGCGGGTGCATCACCTGCAGCAGCAGGGCTCGTAGCCCGCCGACGAACATCGAGCTGTCGGCGTGGATCCGCCACGTGATGCTGTCAGGCGCAAACAACCCGGGGTGGTCTTCGCGAGCCAACATGGCTGGATCGGGCGGTGGCTGGTCGCCCACGATCAGACCGCGCACCTGGCCGGCGACCTGACGCCGCATCCACAACACCGGATCGATCGTTCGGGGCACACCCACGGAGCGCAGGTTAGAGCGCCCTCCCAGTGATCCCCGGGTCGAACGAACCAAACGCCTGACCAAACGCCCGAACCTTCCCCGTTTTTGCGCACCAGAGTGCGCAAAAACGGGGAAGGTTGCTATTATTCGGTGACGCCGGCGCTATCGAAGGTGGCCATCTCGCCCAGGATCTTGGCCGCGGCCTGCAGCACGGGCAGCGCCAGCGTCGCGCCGGAGCCCTCGCCCAGGCGCAGCTCGAGATCGAGCAACGGCTCGAGCCCGAGGTGAGTCAGCGCTGCGCTCGAACCGGGTTCGACCGAGCGATGACCGGCGAACAGGTACTCACGACTGTCGGGACACAACGACACCGCCACGAGCGCGGCGGCGGCGGCGATCACGCCGTCGATCAGCACCGGCATACCAGCGGCGGCGCCGCCGATGATGAGTCCGGCCAAGGCCGCAATCTCGAGGCCGCCGACCTCCTTGAGCAGGGTCAGGGTGCCGGCGGTCGACTGCAACCGCTCGAGGGCCCGCTCGATCACCTCGATCTTGTGAGCCAGCACGGCGTCGTCGGCACCGGCGCCGCGTCCGGTGACCTCGGCGGCGGGCCGGCCGGTGATGGCGGCGATGATGGCCGCCGACGGCGTGGTGTTGCCGATTCCCATGTCGCCGGTGAGCAGACAGCGGGCGCCCGACGCAATGGCGCGAGCGGCGGCCTCGACCCCGACATCGAGCGCCAGCAACACCTGGGTGCGGGTCATCGCCGGGCCGTGGGCCAGGTCGGCGGTTCCGAAGGCGACCTTGCGGCCGACGACCTCGGCCCCGGCGAGCCCGTGAGCCCCCGAAGCCGGATCAGCGAGTGAATCGGCGAGTGGAGCAGACCCAGCCTCGGCCGCCGACGGGACGAGCAAGGGCGTCGCCACACCGACATCGACGACCTCGACCCGTGCCCCGACGTGGCGCGCCAGCACGTTGATGGCCGCGCCGCCGGCGCAGAAGTTGGCCACCATCTGCGCAGTGACCTCCTGCGGCCACGGCGACACGCCGGACGCCAACACCCCGTGGTCCGCGGCGAAGACCACGACGACGGCGGGCTCGGGGACGGGCGGGGGAGAGACCCTGGCGATGGACGCCAGCTGCACGCTGATCGCTTCGAGCCGGCCCAGGGCCCCTGGGGGTTTCGTGAGTCGGGCCTGATGGGCGGTGGCGTCGACGGCCGCCGCAGGATCGCCGGGTCGTAGTCGTCCTCGGGCTGCCTCGAACTGCTCGCCCGCGATGCGCTCGATCCAGGCGTGGATCGCGTCGGCGATGGTGCCGTCGCCAACGTCGACATAGGGCATGCCGGCGGCTTGGGCGGCTTCGGCATCGGTGGGCTGATCGCCGACGTAGAGCACCCGGCCCGGGTCGACCAGCTCGAGCTGGTTCATCGCCGTGAGCAGCGGCTGCGGATCAGGCTTGGCGACCCCGACGTCGATCGAGGTCACCAGAACCTCGAGCAGTCCGCTGACCCCGCTGGGCTCGAGCAGCGCCCGTACATCGAATTCGGTCATGGTGGCGGTGTTGGAGACGGCGCCGAGGCGAACCTGTCCGGCGATCCAGACCAGGTCATCGATCGCCCGAGGCCGGAACTGCACCCGCAGGTCGGCGACGGGGGTGGCCGGCGGGGCCTCGTCGACGACGGTGCCGCCGAGATCGACGAGTACCGCATCAAGCAGAGGTTGCAGGGTCACAGCAGGTCTTTCGGCGAGGGGCGACGATCCCGGCCCGTGGTGACGGGTCGAGTCGAGGTGGTGCGGAGGGTAGAGCGCCGCCAGGCGCGGGGGCCAGCTGTGGCCGCCAGGCGCGGGGCCAGCTGTGGCCGCTAGGCGCGGCGGCCGGCTGTGGTCAGCGTCCGAGCGCGTTGGTGAGTCGAACGAGACCAGCCGGGTCGGGCACCGCGATCCGCACGACGCCGGGCAGGCCGAAGCTGGTGCAGTCGCGAACGAGCACGCCTTGGGGGGCCAGCATCTCCCGCAGGCCCGGCGCGTCGACCAGGACCCAGGCCGCGTCAGATGCTCGGGCGGTGAGCCCATGCTGGCGGAGCAGGCCGACCAGGTCGACGCGGGCCGTTGCCAGCCGGGTGCTCCACACCGGCAGGTCGACGGCGTCGAGCAGCTCAGGCAACGCGCCGCAGGCCAGGCCGTTCACGGCCCATCGCGGCTGTCGAAGGCGCAGCCGCTCGATGAGCGCCCCGTCGGGTGCCAGGACATAGCCCAATCGAAGCCCCGGGCAGGCCAGCAGCTTGGTGAGTGAACCGACGACGATGCTGTCGGCATCGCCGCGAGTCCAGTAGCCGGTGGCGAGAGGGAAGAACGCCTCGTCCCACACCGCCGCCCGCTCGGTGGCCGGGGCCAGCAGCCCGGTGGGGTTGTGGGGATTCGACCGGAATCGCGGGCCGGTCGGGTCGAGCGCGCCCAGCGACCGGCGATAGAGCACGAAGTCGGGCTCGTCGACCCAGCCGCGGCCCAGCTCGGCCGCGACCAGGGCGATGGCCTCGGCCCCGCCGTTGGTCAGCAACAGGCGGCCGGAATCGACTCCCACAGCCGCGGCCAGCGCCAGGGTGGCAGGCCGGTCATCGGGATACCGACCGAGCTGGTCGAGATGCCGGGCCACGACCGGGCGCGGATCGGGGGCGAACGGGTTGAGGCTCTGGGACAGATCGAGCAGGTCATCCGCGTCGAGTCCGAGGGCGAGAGCGACGGCGGCACCGTCGCCCCCGTGCGCCCCCGAGGCAGGGACCGCAGAACTCGCCGGGATCGAACCCGAGGTCATCGTCGGGCCCGACCCCACCGGCGGGCCGCCTGGACGGAGCCCAACGCGGTGAGCAGGGCAGCCAGGGCGAGCCCCACATCGCTGGCGAGGGTGACGGCCCGGCCGATGTCGAGCGGACCGGGCGCGGCGCCGTCGCCGAGCAGCGGGCGGGTCTCGACCCGATCGCCGTAGCGGCTCGGCCCGCCGAGTTGCAGCCCGAGGGCGGCGGCGAAGGCGGCTTCGGCCACGCCGCTGTTGGGCGACGGATGAGCCGGAGCATCGCGGTGCACGGCCCGGACGACGGCGCCGGCCGCAGCCGGCCGCACGATGGCGACGAGCCCGGCGGTCAGTCGGGCCGGCACCCAGTTGGCGGCATCGTCGAGCCGGGCGCTGGCCCAGCCGTACTCGGCGTAGCGGGCCGAGCGATGGCCGACCATGGCGTCCATGGTGTTGACGGCGCGGTAGCCGAGCGCCCCGGCGGGGCCGGCCAGGGCGGCCCAACACGCCGGAGCCACGACCGCATCGACGGTGTTCTCGGCGACGGACTCGACGACGGCACGGGCAATGTCGGCCTGGTCGAGGGCGCGAGGGTCGCGGCCGACCAGCGACGGCAGGGCGGCTCGGGCGGCATCGAGATCGTCGGCGTCAAGGGCGGCGGCGACGTCGAGGGCCGCATTGGCCAGGCCTCGTCCGGCGACTGCCAGGGCGGTGGCCGCGGCGGTGGCGACCACGGCGGAGCCGGTGGCTCGCCGCACACCGCGCCCGGCGGCGACACCGATGCCGAGCCCGACGGCGGCGTGGATGGCTCCGGCCGCCCGCGAACCGTCGTAGTGGCGATGTTCGAAATCGGTCATGGCCGACCCGAAGACCGCGACCGGATGCGGCTCGAACGGGGGCTCGCCGAATCGAGCGTCGCTCAGTACCCCGAGCGCCGCACCCAGCGCGGACGGAACTCGGGGAGGACGGGTCACCATCGGGCGGCGAGCAGCAGAAGTCCGACGGTTTCGCCGACGACTCCCGCGGCGCCGAGTACGTCGCCGGTAAAGCCGCCGAGTCGACGGTGAGCCAGGGCCGCCACGAGCCCACCGGCGGCGAGGCACGAAGCGATGGCCAACACCCCGACGGCACGACTGGCGAGGTGTTCACTGCCGGCGATGGCCAGCCCGGAGGCCAGCACGGTACCGACGAGGGCGACCGGAAGGGGCCCGCTTCCGAGGAAGGCCGACGCCAGCCCGGTGCCGCGCGCATAGGGCAGGGTGCGGGCGATGACCGCCATGATCGTTCGCGAGCCACACCAGAGCCCGGCGAGCAGCAATGGCGACGGACTGATCGCCGAGAGGGCCGTCACCCTGAGCACCACGACGATGGCGACAGCGGCCACGCCGAAGGCGCCGGTCCTCGGGTCGGTCATCACCTCGAGGCGTCGTCCGCGCGACATGGGGGCGATCAGGCCATCGGCCGAGTCGGCCAGCCCGTCGATGTGCAGCATGCCGGTCACGACCAGGTCGGCGGCGACGACGAGGGCAGCGGTGACCAGGGGCGACCACAATCGATCGGCACCCCACCAGATGCCGCCGAGCACCAGCCCGATCAGTGCACCGGCGAAGGGGAACCACCCGAGGGTGCCGGGTTGGGGGATGGCCGCCCCGCCGAACGGCGTCAGGAAGGCGAGGGCTCGCCTCATCGCCGTCGATTTCCCGAGTCAGGTAGGTCGGGTGGTTCCGGCGCGTGGAGTCGATCCAGGTGCAGAGCCCGGCCGGCGACGACCAACAGCACGTCATCGGCAATCTCGGCGACCCGCTGGTTGACCAGTCCGAGCACATCGCGGAACTGCCGCCCGATCTCGGTCTCGGGGTGCACGCCCATGCCGACTTCGTCCGACACCAGCACGGTCGGAGCGGTCCGGCCGATGAGCGCGTGGCAGAGCTCGTCTATTCGGTTCGCCCAGACCGCGGCCAGATCGGTCACGGTCGTCGGGTCGAGTGCTGTCGCCGCTTCGGGTGAAGAGGCGAACGGATTCGTGGCGGGCGCGACCAGAGGTGCGCTGAACTCGGGCTGGGCGGCGACCCAGGTACCAAGGGCGTCGACCAGCGTTGGCACCGGTGGTGCTTGGTGCAGGGCGGCGGCGAGATCGGCTCCGGCCTCGACGGTGGCAAAGCGGGCATCGCGACGACGACGGTGCCACTCGATGCGAGTCGACATGTCGGCATCGGTCGGGGCTCCGGTGGCCAGGTAGCCGAGTGGTCCGGCATGGGC
>JAYUBX010000281.1:0-2166 GCA_043740665.1 Candidatus Neomicrothrix sp. | reverse complement strand
CCGTAGGCCCGGGTCATGGCGTCACTGCCGACGACCAACGCCTCGCGCCAGCCGTCGGCATCACCGGCCGCCGAGGCGTGCTGCGCCGCCGCCGCGGCGCCGGCGCCATCGGCCCACGCGCCGTCGTCGTGGGGCAACGGCACCAGGAGCACTTGCCCAGACGAAAGCTTCAACGCGTCGCTCGACAGGGCTGACCCCCCGAACCGTTCGAGCGCCCAGGCACTCACCGGAGGCGCACTGAGCACCGCGGCGATGCGCCACAGCTCATCGGGATCACCCGACCTTGGCACCACCGAGATGGTGGGCACTGACGGCCACCAGGACCCGTCGACATCGACGACGGTCTCGAGCAGTCGGGTCTGCGTGGCCACGATGACCTTGGGCACCAGCCGAGCGTCGGCCCAGCCGGCCAGCCGCGGATCGGCGAGCCGCAGGCCGGCCAGGTCGACGACCGGTGCCTGCCAGGCCTGTCGGGCAAAGCGGGTCGGCGCCGATGCCCAACGACAGTGCAGCGGGTCGATCAGCCCGGCGGTGATGAGCCGGATCGGTGACCCCGCCGCGGCCTGCTCGACCACGTGAGGAACCAGCCCGTAGTACTGATCCCGAAAGCCGGCGGTGGCCGAAGCCAGAGTGGCCAAGTCGGCCTGGGCCGCCTGCGAACGGCGAGCACCGCGGGACGGCCGCGTGAAGTTGACCACCGGCGTACCCCGCAGCGTGGCCAGCATCGGGCTCCACGGTCCGCCTCCTGCGTCGGTCTCCCGCTCAGGATGCGGTGCGGTCGCTGCCGTCGCGAACCGACGCCCTCGCCAGCGACGAACCGGACGGTCGCGGCGTTCGCCGACGGCGAACACCGGCGCACACACCTGCACGCCGGCGTCGAACACGGGCTCGCCCGCCCACCACAACCCGACGACCGTGGTCGTCGCCAACAGTTCAGCTCGGGCCGGGCCCGCGTCACGGCTGGCCAGCACCGACTCGGGCACGATCATGGCCACCCGCCCACCCGGCGCGGCCAGCCGGCTGGCCACCACCAGAAACAGCGCGGCCGAGTCGGCATAGACCGCAGCCAAGGGTCCGAGTTGCCGGCGCACGATCGCGGTGCGCGTGGTGCTGCGAGCAGTGCCGGTGGCGAGCTGACTCTGGAACGGCGGGTTGCCCACGACCACGTCGAAGCCGGCGGGCGGCGCGTCGGGCCACGCGCCGGATCCGGCGACCAGTGTGTCGGCCACCACCAGATGACCGGCTTCGGCCACGACGCCCCGAGCTGCCGCCCACTCACGCAGCACCAGTCGGGCCACGTCGATGGCGTCGGCGTCGACGTCGGCCCCCCAGATCAGATCCTCGACCACCCGATCTGGCGGATGCCCGAGCGCCTCGAGGCGGTCCGCCGCTGCCACCAAAAAAGCGCCCGCGCCACACGTCGGATCACACACCGTGGGCTGCCGCGGCGGCCTCCACCCACGACCACGAATGGTGATCGCCACCAGCCCTTGAGCGATGTCGGCCGGCGTATAGAAGATTCCGCCGGCGCGCCGATCGGCTCGCACCCGGCTGGCCTCGAGCGTTCGACCGGGATCTCGCCGCGATTCTGCCGACTCGCCCGCCGATCCCTTCACCGCTGCAGTCTGGCCCACCCCCTGCATCGTGCGGGGCCAACGAAGGTCAGGACTGCGTGAGGATTTTGCAGCTAGGAGGTCCGCCGCCGGCGAGGAGCATGAAGATAGTGGTGGTGCCGTCTATACCCGGACCGACGCTCGCGACAATTGAGACGGTCCCCCCAGGGGGAGGACGCCACTTTTCGGGCCGACGGTCACGCTGGGATTTCCGGTGCTGATTTGGAATGGCCCAGAGCCAGTCCCGTAGTTCTGAATGCTGATAGAGCCGCTGCCATGGATGCTTGAGGGGCAAGTTGCCTGCAACTGCGCTGTGCCCTGCGTGATGGGCGGTGCCTGGGTCGGCGGGGGCGGAGCGGGATTGAAACCGCTGGTCGTGGGGGTCACCTTCACCGTGGTGGGCCTGGCCTGGCCATCGGCGCTCACCGTGGTCTCGGTCGTGACCGGCGCGTCGGTCGAGGCGGTCACGGTGCTCACCGTCGTCGGCGCGGCGGTGGTCGTCGATGCCGGCGAACCAGCGGCGACCTGGTCGTCCTGCTTCGACCTGCTCGAT
>JAYUBX010000280.1:0-8734 GCA_043740665.1 Candidatus Neomicrothrix sp. | reverse complement strand
CCCCGGTCCGACCCCCACGCTGGTGCCGTCCTTGCCCGGCCAACCGCGGCAGAGCTCGGGCGGCTGAGCGGAGCTCCGCCGGTTCGATCGGCAAGATTTAGTGGCCTCATCCACCCTTCACTAGGCTTGGTCAACGATGTCGTACTCAGATTTCGTGCGTCAGTACCTCACGGTCGCCCTCGTCGGTGGCTTGTCGTTGGTGCTCGTAGGCGTGCTCCTCGGTACAGTCGGCAAGCTCTTGCGCCCCGACCGTCCTCAGCCTCAGAAGTACTTGACCTATGAGAGCGGTGTCGACCCCGTCGGCTCCGGTTGGTCACAGAGTCAGATCCGCTATTACGTCTATGCCCTGCTGTTCGTGATGTTCGACGTCGAGGCGGTGTTCATCTTTCCCTGGGCGGTCGGCCTCGAGACGTTCGGCGTCTTCGGTCTCGTCGAGATGATCGGGTTCATCGCCATCCTCGCTCTCGGCCTGGCGTACGCCTGGCGAAAGAAGGTGCTCCGGTGGGTCTAGTCGAGAGCGGCCGGATGCCGAAGTCGCTCACCAGCCTGCTCAACCTGAGCCGCAAGTACTCGCTGTGGGTCTACCAGTGGGGCCTGGCGTGCTGTGCCATCGAGATGGGTGCCGCCTTCGCATCGCCGCGTTACGACGTCATGCGCCTCGGCGTGATCCCGTTTCCGGCCAGTCCTCGGCAGGCCGATCTGGTCGTGATCTCGGGCACGGTCACCGACAAGATGGCCCCGGCCATCGTGCGGCTCTACGAGCAGATGCCCGACCCGAAGTACGTCATCAGCATGGGCAGCTGCGCCAACTGCGGGGGCCCCTACTGGGACAGCTACTCGGTCACCAAGGGCGTCGACCAGCTGATCCCGGTCGATGTCTACGTGCCGGGCTGCCCGCCCCGACCCGAGGCCCTGCTCGAAGGCATCCTGCTGCTGCAGGAACGCATCCAGAACGAAGACATGGCTGCTCGGTGGCGAGGTGATCCGATTGTCATCGACTGACGGTTCGACCACCGAGGTGGCGACCGACGACTCCGAGGCCGAGGCGGCACCGACCGACGAGCGTCGTGAGGCGCTGCTCGAGACGCTGCGCGCCGAGTTGGGCGACGCCGTCGTCGGCTCGCACATCCGTCCCGGTGACGATCTCTGGGTGCGCGTCACCCGTGAGGCCTGGGTCACGACCGGTCAGGTCGTGCGCGACAAGCTCGGCTGCACCTTCTTCGATTTCCTGTCGGCCATCGACTGGTTGCCCTCGCCGTTCGGCCGCGACATGGACAGCCAGGAGGACATCGTCGTCCACGGCCAGGACGCCAAGCCCCCGGCTCCGATGGCCACCGGCTACGCGGGTGGCGACACTCGGTTGCAGGTCTTCGCCCGGGTCACCTCGATCGAACGGCAGCACGGGCTGACGCTCAAGGTCGACCTGCCCGACGATGACCCCACCATCGCGACCTGGACATCGGTCTACCGCGGCGCCGATTGGCACGAGCGAGAGATCTGGGAGATGTTCGGCGTCACGTTCGTCGGCCACCCCCATCTGGTGCACATGTACCTGCCGGGCGATTTCGAGGGCAATCCCATGCGCAAGGACTTTCCGCTGCTGGCTCGCCGCGTGAAGCCGTGGCCGGGCATCGTCGACGTCGAGCCCATGCCGGGCGGCACCGGAGACGACGACGAAGAAGGGGCGAGCGAATGACCGCGATCACCGAACGCGACCAGCTGGCCACCATTGCTGCCCGCGCCGCCGACAACCGGCTCAACGTCGACTTCGAAGTCGACGGCATGACGCTCAACATCGGCCCGCAGCACCCGGCCACCCACGGCACCCTGCGCATCGTCGCCAAGATCGACGGCGAGCAGGTTGTGTCGTGCGAGCCCATCGCCGGCTACATGCATCGTGGCTACGAGAAGCTGGTCGAGGTCCGTACCTACCCGCAGGTCACGACGCTGGTCAATCGCATCGACTGGCTCGGCAGCTTCGCCAACGAGGTCCCGTTCATCCTGGCCGCCGAGAAGCTGATGGACATCGAGGCCCCGCCCCGGGCCCAGTACATCCGCACCATCCTGTTCGAGCTCAGCCGGCTGGCCAACATCAGCCTCTTCCTCGGCGATCTCGGCATCCAACTCGGCGGACTCTCGATCGGCTTCTACTCGTTCCGCGACCGCGAGTTCGTGCTGAACCAGATCGAAGCGGTCACCGGCGGCCGGTTCCACCCCAACTTCGATCGCATCGGTGGCCTCAAGGACGATCTGCCCAAGGGCTGGATCGCCGACACCCACGTCGCCATGGAACGCATGCGCGACTTCTGCGACGAGGCCGAGGACCTGCTCTTCGGCAACGAGATCTTCCAGCGCCGTACCCGCGGCATCGGCATCATCCCCCAGGACATCGTCAAGTCGTATGGCCTCTCGGGTCCCAACGCCCGGGCCAGTGGCATCGATTGGGACCTGCGCCGCGACAACTGCCCGGCCGGCCTGGTCTACGACCAAGCCGACTGGAAGGTCTGGACCCACCCCGACGGCGACTCGTTCGCCCGGTCCTGGATCCGCCTGCAGGAAACGCGCGAGGCCACCAAGATCGTCGACCAGTTGCTCGACAGCATCCCGAGTGGCCCGATCATGGCCAAGGTGCCGCGCATCATCAAGGTGCCCGAGGGCGAGGCCTGGGTCGCGACCGAGAACCCGCTGGGCGAGATGGGGTACTACGTCGTCAGCAAGGGCGATCTGGTGCCGTTCCGCGTCAAGATCCGCTCGGCCTCGTTCAACAACGTCTCGATTGTGCCGTGGATCTGCAAGGGCGCGTACATCCCCGACGTCATCACCATCCTCGCCAGCCTCTACTTCATCCTGGGTGACATCGACCGATGAACCCCGTGCTCGCCAGCATCGATCTGGCCTATTGGCAGTCGACCGCGATCAAGCTGATCGTCGTCGCGCTCCTGGTGCCGACCACGGCCCTGATCCTCGGCATCGTGTTCCTGTTCAAGGTCATGTCGTGGATGCAGAGTCGCAAGGGCCCCCAGGAAGCCGGGCCTCGTGGCCTGCTGCAGCTGCTGGCCGACGGGGCCAAGTTCGTGCAGAAGGAAGACCTGATCCCCGACCAGGCCGATCGCTTCGTCTTCAAGACGGCACCGATCGTCGTGCTGCTCTCGACCCTGCTGCTCTACGTGGTTTTGCCGGCTAGCCAGCATCTGGTGGTCGAGGACCTCGACGTCGGCATCTTCTTTGCCCTGGCCGTATCGTCGGTGTCGGTCATCGGCATCCTGATGGCCGGCTGGGCGTCGGCCAACAAGTACTCGCTCATGGGTGGCATTCGGGCCGCCGGCCAGCTGGTCGCCTATGAGTTGCCCATGGTGCTGGCGGTGGTGGGTGTCGTCATCCAGGCCGGCACCCTGAGCCTCAACGGCATCGTCGCCGCCCAGGCCAACGGTGCCATCTTCGGGTTCTCGGCGCTGGGCAACCCCTACATCCTCACCCAATTCGTCGGCTTCTTCATCTTCATGGCTGCCGTGCAGGCCGAGCTCACCCAGCCCCCGTTCGACATGCCGGTGGCCGAATCCGAGCTGGTCGGTGGCTACCAGGTCGAGTATTCGGGCTTCCGTTTCTTGTTCTTCTTCCTGGCTGAGTTCGCCACCGCCTTCGTGTTCGCCGGTATCGCCGCCACCCTCTTCCTCGGTGGCTTCTGGATCCCGGGTGTCAACATCGACAGCAACGTGTACTGGATCCTCGGACCCATCGTGTTGTTCACCAAGATCATGATCGTGGCGTTCATCATCTTCTGGGTCCGTTTCACCTATCCCCGCTTCCGCGAGGATCAGTTGCAGTCGTTCGCCTGGAAGTGGCTCATCCCGCTCGCGCTGATCAACATCCTGGTCACCGGAATCCTGAAGGTGGTGTTCTGATGCCTCACGTGCCTGGTCTCATCAAGGGCCTCGGAGTCACCTTCGGCGAGATGGTCAAGACGCTCAAGCCGGCCAGTCGCGGCGGCGGGGCGGTCACCGTGCCGTACCCGCACGTCAAGGAAGACCCGGCCCCGCGTGCGCGCGGCGTGATCGCCCTGCACGAGGAGAACTGCACGGCGTGCATGCTCTGCTCGCGTGAGTGCCCCGATTGGTGCATCTACATCGAGGCCCACAAGTACCTCGCCCCGCCCCGGCGCGAGGGCGGCAAGCCCCGCCAGAAGAACGCCCTCGACCGGTTCGACATCGACTACTCGCTCTGCATGTACTGCGGCATATGTGTCGAGGTCTGCCCGTTCGATGCGCTGTTCTGGAGCCCCGAGTACGAGTACTCCGAGCCCCGCATCGCTGATCTGCTGCACGACAAGACCCGTCTCGGCGAGTGGATGACGACCGTGCCCGAGTTCGAGGCCTACGAGGCCGGCTCCGAGCAGAAGGTCAAGAAGGTCCCGAGTTGATGGTCGCCTCCCTGATGGTCGCCGAGAACATCGCGTTCTACCTGATCGCTGCGGTCATGGTCTTCGCCGCGGTCCGGGTCGTGACCACGCACAACATCGTGCACGCCGCGCTCTATCTGGTGCTGGTCCTGGCCGGGGTGGCGGGGCAGTACATCTTGTTGGCCGCCGAGTTCATCGCCATCACCCAGGTGCTGGTCTACATCGGCGCCATCGTGGTGCTCTTCCTGTTCGGCATCATGCTGACTCGGGCGCCCACGGGCCGGATGGACGACAGCAACCAGGAGCAACGCCTGGTCGGGGCCGGCATCGCCAGCCTGCTGTTGGCGGTCATGGGCTACACCCTCTGGAAGGCCTACCGCGACGGCCAGTTCGGCGAGATGCAGGTGCAGACGACGGCCCAGGTCGCCGACTCGATCTTCTCGACCTACCTGGTTCCGTTCGAAGTCATCTCGGTCGTGCTGCTGGCCGCCCTGATCGGTGCCATCGTCCTGGCGAGGCGCGACTGATGTATCTCAACCAGTTCCTCTTCCTCGCCGCCATCTTGTTCTGCATCGGCGTCTACGGCGTGCTCGCCCGTCGCAACGGCGTCATGGTGCTCATGTCGGTCGAGCTGATTCTCAACGCGGTCAACATCAATCTGGTCGCCTTCGGTGCGTATCACTCGAGCATGGGCGGCGGCATCGACATCACCGGCCAGGTCTTTGCCTTGTTCGTTATCGCCATCGCCGCGGCCGAGGTCGGCGTGGGTCTGGCGCTGGTGCTCATGCTCTATCGGAACCGTCGCAGCATCGATGTCGACGACATCGATCTGATGAAGGGTTGATGTCTTGATCGCCGCCGTGTCCCAACCGTTCATGCTCACGCACGTGTGGATCGTGCCCGCCCTGATGGTGGTGTCGTTCCTGGTGATCCTGTTCTTCGGCAAGCGGTTCTCCGAGCGGATCACCTCGAGCATCGGCATCTTCTTCATCGCCCTGTGCTTCGTGCTGTCGTGCGTCACCGCCGTCAACTGGGTGCAGCGCATCAACCACCCGATCCCCGACCCGTCGGCCGATGCTGCCCTTGTCACCCAACCCGGCGGTGGCCCGGCACCGATCCCGGGCCAGTCCGACGCCGAGGCCCTGGTCAAGGCGAACCGGGGCCCGGTCGAGGGTGCCGCCGACACCGCCGCGGCGGCTGGCGAGGCACCGACCACCGAGGTTGCCGCCGAGCCCGCCGGCCAGCCCAAGGAAGAAGCCAAGGCGTCGCCGGTCATCGCCCGGTGGACCTGGTTCCAGTGGGGCGACATCAAGTTCGAGTTCGGATTCATCGCCGATGGCCTGGCCATCCTGATGCTCTTCACCGTCACCGCCATCTCGTTGCTGGTGCACATCTACTCGAAGGAGTACCTGCACGGCGACGTGCGGTTCACCCACTACTACGCCTTCCTGAGCCTGTTCTCGGCGGCGATGCTCTTCTACGTCACCTCGTCCAACACCATTCAGATGCTCACCGGGTGGGAGCTCGTCGGCGTCTGTTCGTTCGGGCTCATCGGCCACTGGTGGGAGGAGCAGAAGAACACCGACGCCGCGCTCAAGGCGTTCCTCACCAACCGGGTCGGTGACGTCGGGCTGATCATCGGTGTCGTCATCACGTTCTACGCGGCCGGCGCCACCAGCTTCAACGTGCTGCACATCAATCAGTACGCCCTCTCGCCCGGGGCCAACCACACGCTGCTGTTGGTCGGTGCCCTCTGTCTGTTCGGCGGCGTCACGTCGAAGTCGGGCCAGTTCCCGCTGCACACCTGGCTGCCCGATGCCATGGCCGGCCCGACGCCGGTGTCGGCCCTCATCCATGCCGCCACCATGGTGGTCGCCGGCGTGTACCTGATCGCCCGGCTGTACTCGGTCTTCTACGAGGGCCTGCACATCGGCGACAACTACATCAACTACGTGGCCGTCATCGGTGGCATCACCATCGTGGGTGGGGCGCTGCTGGCCTTCGTGCAGACCGACATCAAGAAGGTCTTGGCCTACTCGACCATCAGCCAGCTCGGCTACATGGTCATGGCCCTCGGCGTGGGGGCATGGACCGGCGCCATCTTCCACCTCTTCACCCACGCCTTCTTCAAGGCTTGCCTGTTCCTCGGCGCCGGGTCGGTCAGCCACGCCGCCCACCACACCTTCGACATGCGCAAGATGGGCGGCCTCAAGAAGTACATGCCGTCCACCTTCTGGACCTTCATCATCGGTACGGCCGCGCTGATGGGCATCTTCCCGTTGGCCGGCTTCTGGTCGAAGGACGAAGTGCTGGCCGGTTCGCTGAACGGCCAGCACGGCCATGCCTACCTGTTCATGCTGGTCATGGGCATCGTCGGTGCGGCGATGACGTGCCTCTACATGAGCAGAGTCATCTGGTTGACCTTCTTCGGCGACTACCGCGGCCATGGCACGCCCCACGAGTCGCCCAAGGTCATGACCATCCCGCTGTGGATCCTGGCCGGCGGTGCCGTCATCCTCGGCTTCCTCAACCTGCCGAACTTCTTCCACGTCGGCAACGTCGACTACACCACGCGGTTCGAGCACTTCGTCGAGCCCACCTTTGCCTTCCCCGAAATCACCCACGCCGGTTTCAACTTCGGGCTCGCCTTCGGCACCACCCTGCTGGCGGCGGCGGCGATCTTCCTGGCCATCCAGTACTTCGTCTGGCGCAAGGGTCCGTTCGTCGGCCTGAAGGACAAGGTCGGCGTGCTGGCCTGGGGCTACCAGGTGCTCGAGAACAAGTACTACCTCGATCACCTCTACACCGACGTCATCGTCGGGGGCGTCAAGGGCCCGATCGCCCGGGCGTCGTACTGGTTCAACACCAGCGTGATCGACGCGGTGGTCAACAACGCCGGCAAGGGTGCCGTCGCTACCGGCCGCGTGCTCTACACGCAGGTCGATCAGAAGGTCATCGACGGGCTCGTCCTGTCGGCTGGCGCGGGCGCCGAGGAATCGGGCGAAGCCCTCCGCCACATCCAGACCGGCCGAGTGCAACAGTACGCCGCGCTCTTGTTTGCCGGCGTGGCGATTCTCGCCATCATCTTGGTCATCTTCGTCCACTAGGAGCACTGGGACATCCGATGAAATCGTTTCTCGACAATTGGGGCCTCACGCTCGCCACCTTCCTGCCCCTGGTAGGTGTGGCGATCATGCTGGTGATCCCCAAGGCGGAGGAGCAGCTCCACAAAGTCGTCGCCCTGGTCACCACCTTGGCCGTCGGCGTGATGGGCGTGCTGCTGTTCAGCAACTTCGACTATGACCGCGCCGGCGAGTTCCAGTTCGTGGTGGACAAGGACTGGATCACCTTCATCAACAGCCACTACCACATGGCGCTCGACGGCATCTCGTTGCCGCTGTTGGCGCTCACCATGCTGGTCGTGCCGTTGTGCATCATCTATTCGTGGAACCACTTCCCCGAGCCGCGCAACCCCAAAGCGTTCTTGATCCTGATCCTGATCCTCGAGACGGGGATGATCGGGTCGTTCCTGGCCGAAGACCTCATCTTGTTCTTCGTCTTCTTCGAGATCGTGCTGCTGCCGATGTACTTCCTCATCGGGGTGTGGGGCGGCGAGCAACGTCAGTACGCCTCGATCAAGTTCTTCCTCTACACCTTGTTCGGCTCGGCCCTGATGATCGTCAGCTTCCTGGCGCTCTACTTCCTGGCCCCGGTCACCATCGACGGCCAGGTCGTGCACACCTTTGACATGCAGCTGCTGTCGCAGGGTGCCACCGCCCTCTCGACCACCGCGGCGGTCCTGATCTTCGGTGGCATGTTCATGGGCTTCGGCATCAAGGTGCCGATCTTCCCGTTCCACACCTGGCTGCCCGATGCCCACACCCAGGCACCGACCGTCGGTTCGGTGATCCTGGCCGCCGTGCTGTTGAAACTCGGTACCTACGGGTTCGTGCGCATCGCCGTGCCGATCCTGCCGGGGGCCGCTCGTACCTGGGCCCCGTACATCGGCGCGCTGGCCGTGGTCGGCATCATCTACGGCGCGCTCTGTTGCCTGGCCCAGACCGACATGAAGCGGTTGATCGCCTTCTCGTCGGTGGCCCACATGGGCTACGTGATGCTGGGCATCGCGTCGCTCACCACCTTCGGTATGAACGCCGCCATCTTCGGCATGGTGGCCCATGGCCTCATCACCGGCATGCTCTTCTTCATCGCCGGCTCGGTCAAGGAGCGCTACCACACCCTCGAGATCAAGCGGCTGGGCGGCATGCTCACGTCGATGCCCCACCTCGGGTGGATTCTCGGTCTGACGACCATGGCCTCGCTCGGTCTGCCCGGGCT
>JAYUBX010000279.1:0-3116 GCA_043740665.1 Candidatus Neomicrothrix sp. | reverse complement strand
CCGCGGACGATTATCAACTCGACGATGGCGACGAACAGGCGGTAGACGAAGGCACCAAGAGCGGAACTCAGAGGGGTGGCAGGGCGGGAAGACATGAGCGGGCGAGGCTACGGCCGGCCACCCCGCGAGGCACGCATGGAAGGGCCGATCGAGTTTTCGGCACCAACAGCCAGCAGGTCGGGGCTCCGCCGAAGGCCCGCATGGCCCGATCGAGACAACCCACCACGGTTGGCAATGTTCGGTCCCACGTCGGGATCACCACCCGGAACCGCGACCACCCGAACCACGCACCGAACAGGTTCGTCGCCCGCCCGTTGATCATCGGGCCCTGACCCCAGTCCCACTGCTTCCACATGCCCGGCTCGACAATCCACGGCCGATACACCCCACGGCGGCCCGCCGGAAGTTGAGTTTGGCCCTTGCGACCGCTCGACGGGTCGGGCGGCCCGAACCGGTGAACCCGACCGCAGCCAACTTGTCGAACGCTACATCGGCGCGGATCTTGCCATCGGAACGCTCGACCTACTCCTCGATCTTCGCCAAGAACGGATCGATCCGCTTGCGACGCTCGGCGATCTCGCTCAGCGTCGCCAACTTGCCGGTGTTGCGTTTGGTCACCCAGTGCTCGACCGTGTGATGAGGACAACCGGCTAGCTCACCCGCGTCGCAGTAGCTGCCAGTCAGATCAGAGGCTTCCAGAATGTTCATGACTTCCTTGCGAGACTTCACGTGCTCCGCCTGGTCGACGGTCAGTTCAGCGACCGACAGTCGAACCAGGAGGAGCGCCCGCCGGGTGTGTCGAACGTGTCCGCAACATCGCCCGTTCCGGCGTCAAGCCCTGCTAGCGGATGTCACGAGCTACCAGCGCTTCGAGTGTTTCGGGTCGTGGCGGCGCAGTGGCCGTCGACGCGGACATCCCCGGTGACGATACGGCACGGTGAGGCGACCCCGCATGACCAACGGCCTGTCCGTCCGACGCTCGATGGCGTCATCATGGTGAGTAATGGATGCATCATTGGTCGAGACGCACATGTCCGTCGTGCTGTTCCTCGGGGAGCACGTCTACAAGCTCAAGAAGCCGGTGTGCTTTCCCTTCGCCGATATGTCGACTCGGGAGGCGCGCCTCGCGTTGTGCCACCGGGAGGTCGAACTGAACCGCCGGTTGGCGCCCGACGTCTACGACGGCGTTGCGGACGTGATTGGTCCAGATGGGACGCTCTGGGATCACCTCGTGGTGATGCGGCGCATGCCGGAGGACCGCCGCCTGTCTCGTCTCGTCGAGGCAGGCGATCCGCTCGTGAGGTCAGCGATGGGTGACATCGCCCGGCTGCTCGCCCACTTCCACTCGGGAGCAACCCGTTCCGTCGAGGTCGCCGCCGAGGCCACGCGTGACGCGATCGCCGAGCGATGGAAGCGCAATGACGACCAGATGCGACCCTTGGTCGGCTCGTGCTTCGAGCGCGTCGAACTCGACTGGGCCATGAGTCTCGCCGATCGCTTCCTTTCGGGCCGGAGCGAGCTCTTCAGTCACCGGATCGCCCTTGGGTGCGTCTGCGACGGCCATGGCGACCTGCTAGCCGACGACATCTTCCTGCTTGACGACGGGCCGCGAATCCTTGACTGCATCGAGTTCGACGACCACCTCCGCTATGTCGACATCGTCGACGACATCGCGTTCCTGGTCATGGACCTTGAGCGCCTCGGCGCGACGAATCTCGCCGACGCACTTGTGGAGGAGTACGAGGAGGCTTCGGGCCACGTCGTGCCTCGTAGCCTGCTGAATGTTTGCGTGGCCTACCGTGCTCAGGTGCGGGCAATGGTGGCGGGCTTGCGGGCTGCGCAGTGCGACGATCCGGGCGAGCGGGCGCCACACGAGGCGGAAGCCGCCAAGCTGCTCCATCAGTGCGTTGGGCGGCTCGAGAGCGCGATCGTTCGCCTCGTCGTCGTCGGAGGTCTTCCGGGCACAGGCAAGACCACCGTCGCCAACGGGATGGAGGAGCGCACCGGGTGGTCAGTGCTGCGTTCGGACGTGACCCGCAAGGAGCTCACCGGGCATCGGGCCAACGACTCCGCGGTCGCGCCCTATGGCGCAGGGATCTATACCTCGGAGATGAGCGACCGCACCTACGACGCCCTTTTCAATGCCGCGCGGCGGTCGCTGGCGTTGGGAGAGTCGGTGGTGATTGACGCCTCGTTCGTGTCGAACCGACACCGCGCCGCGGCGAGGTTGTTGGCGGCCGAGACAGGTTCTGAGCTGATCGAGCTCCGCTGCACGGCCCCGGCGGACGTGGCGCGCCGACGGATCCGAT
This sequence comes from Candidatus Neomicrothrix sp., assembly GCA_043740665.1. GTDB lineage: Bacteria > Actinomycetota > Acidimicrobiia > Acidimicrobiales > Acidimicrobilacustridaceae > UBA4742. Next base: position 807 of record JAYUBX010000279.1, on the reverse strand, counting down.
CGCGCCTGGCCCACGGCTGCGACGCGTCGGACGCCGATCCAGTGGTCGCCGCCCGACTCGCCGAGGTGGCTGATCGGTGGCCGGAGAGCATCGAGGTACCAACGGACCGATCGGTTGGTGTCGCTATCGAGGCTGCATTGGGTTGGGTGTTGGCATCACCCGGTCGTCATCGGCGCTGAGGATCCGGTCACTTGCGTGACGCCCGGATACGGAGGTGGATGAGCATGCGGCGCAGCCGATGCGGCACTGAACTCCTCAGGCCAGTGGCGCGACCTGCACGGCGGCGGTGCCTGTCTCGATTCTGGTGCCTCGCATGCCGCTGAGGATTTGGACGGCGTCGTCGAGCCGACCGATCATCGCCGGGTGTCGGGTCGCCTCCACGAATCGGCATACCGCGTCGATCTTGGGGCCCATCGATCCAGCAGGAAACGAGTTGGACCGCAGAACGGTTGGGGTGATGTGGCTGATGGGGGTGGCCGAGTCGGTGCCGAAGCCGATCTCGATGTTGGCTACATCGGTGAGGATCGACGGAGTATCGGCGCGAAGCTCCCGGGCCAGCATCGAAGCGGTGAGGTCCTTGTCGATGACCGCGTCGGTCCCGCTCCGCTGACCATCGGTCGGGCGCGTGACCGGGATGCCGCCGCCACCAGCGCAGATGATGACGGCGCCATCACCGAGGAGTGGTGAGCCCCACGTTTTCCGGACAGTGGCTGGCGTGGACGCCTACGCTGCTCGGTTCTGAGCATCATAGGCATTGTGGGCTTCCAACGGGGTTCGGTATCCGATACCAGAATGGAGCCTTTTACG
>JAYUBX010000278.1:0-2627 GCA_043740665.1 Candidatus Neomicrothrix sp. | reverse complement strand
CGAGCTCGTCGACCATGTCGGGAATGTTCCCCAACAGCGGCGACAAGTGGATCAAGTCCGACAGGAGCGCCGGGGCTGACCCGTCGGCTTCGGACGGTTCGAACTCGCTGCTGGACCAGCTGAACCCGATGGGTGACCCGTCCGAGATCCTGGCCTACCTCAAGGGTGTCGGGGCCGATGTGACCACGGTCGGTCACGAGCAGATCGACGGGGTCGACACCACTCACGTGCACGCCACCGTGTCGATGCAGCAGGCCATCGAGGCCGCCGGAGCGGATGCCGGCAAGGTGACCGATCCGCTGAAGGGTCTTCCGGGCGGCAGCGCCGATGCGCTGAGCCGGGCGACCCTGCCGGTCGACGTGTTCATCGACAATGACCACTACGTGCGCCGGGTCGCCATGACCTTCGACTATCGCGACCTGGGCCAGCCGGTGGACATCACCGAACCGGCCGCGGCCGACACGATCAGCATGTGCGACCTGATGGCTCAGCAATCAGCGATCGTCGGGTCTGGTGCTGTGGTCACCCACCTCGGTTGCTGACCCCACCCTGAGGTCGTCCGCATCGCCCATGAGGCGACGACGGCGGTCGACCGACCTGAGCTCATCGGGCCGGAAGGTCGAGCGGAGCCGGCAGTTCGCCTGAAGTGATCATGGCGGCGATGGCCATGGCTCTGGCCTGGGTGAAAGCGCCCGAGATGGTGATCTGATCCCGCTGGTAGCTCGACACCAGGATGGTGGGAGCGACGAGGACCTGACCGTCGAGCACGATCGCGATCTGGCCGGTGCCGATGCCGGATGGAATTGCACTGGGACAGGTCGGCGCCATCTCGAAACACTGGGTGGCCATGGCGTTGAACCGATCGATGCCGTCGGGCCCGGGGCGGAGGACGGGTCGTAGCTCCCACCGTCCCTGACTGTTGGCCGCTGTGACGACTGCGATGCCTGCCCCGTCGAGGAACGCCGGGCCCAGGACCCACCGAGTCGGAGGTGGACCTAGCGAGTTCGGACCAGGTGAACCGGCTGGAAGGAGGATCTGGCCGGTTGACCCAGGGGTGGTGGTCGGGGTGACCGGCGAACCGAACGGAGGGATCTCCTCGATCACGGGACGGAATTCGAGCCGACCGGTTTCGGTCAGGTTGAGCTCGGACGAGGCCGACCAGTCGACCGCCGTTGGGGCGGTGACGACCACGTGGCCGTCTTGCAACCAGGCGGTGGTGGGCTGCCCGACCGCCGAGAAACGTTGGTTGAGCCGATCAACGGTCGTCTGCTGGTCGGCTGCTGACGGATGGCCGACGAATGACCAGGTATCGATGACGTCCCCGGTTGGCGTCGCCGCCGCGGGCACGGTGGGCTCGTGCCGGCTCGACCGTCCGACCGCCGCCACCAGTCCCACCACCACGGCGAACACGGCGACGGCGACGATCAATCCCACACGGGTCAACCGGCGATCCCGTCGCGACCGCGCTTGGACGGCCGCGGTCCGCGCATCGACTCGCTTGCGAGTCGTGGCATCGGCGGACGGCGGAGTGGTGTCATCGAGATCAGCGAACATCGTCGACCTCCTTGATCGGAACGATTCGTTGGTCGGGTGGGGGTTCGGCGACCTCGCGGGGCGAGGCTTCGGAGCCATAGCCACCCAGGCTCGTGCGTAGAGCGGCCAGCCCGCGGGAGGCATGTTGCTTGACTGATCCGGCCGAGATGCCGAGTACGGCGGCGACGTCCCGTTCGGATCGATCCCCGATGTAGCGAAGCAGGACGACCTCACGCTGTCGGCGAGGCAACTGCCGCAAGGCTCGCACCAGGTCGACCCGCTGATCGGCAGCCAGCTCGGTGGCTCGGGAAGGTGAGGTGCCAGTCGGTGCCGCGCCTCGACGGAGCTGATCGAGCGCAAGATTGGTGGCGACGCGCACTACCCACGCTTCGCCGTACGCGTGGACCTCACCCCATCGCGCCTGAGCCCTGGCCACGGCCTCGATGGCGACATCCTCGGCGTCGGGTCGGCAGCCGACCAGACGGAATGCGGCCCGATATCCGCACGCGAACAGGCCTGCGAAGCTCGAGTCGAAATCGCTGTCCGCTGCATCCATCGTCTGCACCATCCTTCAGTCCATCAACGAACGACAGGGTCGCTCGGTTGACACCTCTGCTGAACTGAAGTCCTGACCGTCGCGGTTCAGGCACAGGCGCGCGCCACGAAGGCGGCAGCCGTGAGATGCAGTTCACCGTCGACGACCTTGCCCTCGAGGGCCTCGCGGATGGCGGCGATGATCTGCTGGCCGGTGTCATCATCGGCGGTTCGCAGGGCCTCTCGGGCCGGCCCGACGCGCTGCGAGAGTGCGACCAGCGACTCGACGTCAGAAGCGGGAAGCACCACGATCTCGGCCACCGACTCGACCTCGATGTCGTGGAACCCGACGCCGCCCAGCAGCTTGTCGATCCGACCCGGCTCGGACAGTGAGAACGGCCCCGGCTCGCCGGGTCCGGGCATCGACGGCATGGTGCCCGTCACCGAGATGGCGGCCGCGCCGGGGATGAACATCCACTCATTGGCGAACAGGTTCTGCCAGCAGGCGAAGGCGAGGGTGCCGCCCGGCCGCAGCAGTGACCGGATCCGGGCGAAGGCCA
>JAYUBX010000277.1:0-5425 GCA_043740665.1 Candidatus Neomicrothrix sp. | reverse complement strand
GTCTTCGAGGACACCTCGGTCAGCGAGATCTTCGGCGGGGCGAATCAGAGCTGACGCACCGCGAGGCCAGAGCTGCCGCCCATCGACTCGCACCCGGGTCGGCTCGGCCGGTAGCATGACTTGCTGTCCTTTTCCCACCCGTTCGAGTTCGTGGCGCCCCGATGCGGGCGCCGTCGCAGGAGCCCACCGCCATGGATGTCACCCTTTCCGCCCAGATCGGCCGTACCACCGGCAGCGGTTCGTCGAAGCGTCTGCGGGCCGAGGGCCGGGTGCCCGCCGTGGTGTACGGCCTCGATACCGCCCCGCTGAGCGTCTCGGTGCAGTGGACCGAGCTGCGCAAGGCGCTCAACACCGAGGCCGGCCTCAACGCGCTGATCACCCTCGAGGTTGACGGCGGCAGCGAGCTCACCATCGTCAAGGACCTGCAGCGCGATCCCGTGCGCCGGTCGGTCGAGCACGTCGACTTCCTGCGGGTCGATCGCAACGTCAAGATCACCGTCGAGGTTCCGATCGTGCTCATCGGCGAGGCCAAAGAGGTCGACCAGGAGCAGGGCATCGTCGAGCAGCTGCTGCACACCCTCACGGTCGACGCCCGGCCGGGGTCGATCCCGCCGCACTTCGAGGTCGATATCTCGGCACTCGAGATCGGTGGCGCCGTCCGCGTCAGTGACCTGACCCTGCCCGACGGTGTCAGCACCGAGGTCGATCCTGACGAGCAGATCGCCATCGCCAGTGCCACCCGCGCCGCTGAGGCCTCGGCCGAAGCCGCCGCCAGCGGTGAGCCCGCGGCCGATGCCGAGGGCGGCGACGCCGACGGCGCCAACAGCGCCGAGTAACAGCGGCGTCACGCTCGACCGATGGCCGACCTCCTGGTGGTCGGGCTGGGCAATCCCGGCGCGGACTACGCCGGCACGCGCCACAACGTCGGGTTCGACGTCATCGACCTGCTCGTCGCCCGGCACGGTGGGCGGCTGCGCAAGGGGCGCGAGCGGGCGCTGGTCGACGAGGTCCGCTGCGACGGTCAGCGCCTGGCGCTGGCGGCCCCCCAGACGTTCATGAACCTGTCGGGTGAATCGGTCGCGCCGCTGGTGCGCCGCTACGACATCGACGATCTGCACCGATTGGTGATCGTGCACGACGAGCTGGATCTACCGGTCGGCCGGCTGCGGGTGAAGGTTGGTGGTGGCTTGGCCGGCCACAACGGGTTGCGGTCGATCAAGGCCCATCTGCACACCGACGATTTCGTGCGGGTGCGCATCGGCGTCGGTAAACCGCCGAGCCCCGAGCAGGGCGCCGACCACGTGCTCAAGCGTCCGAGCCAGGCCGTGCGGCGGGCGCTGACCGAGATGGTCGAGCGGGCGGCCGACGCAGTCGAGGCGATTCTGGCCGATGGGCCCGACGCGGCGATGGGCCGCTTCAACGCGCTGCCCGACACGCTGCCTGACGCACCGCCGGACTTGCCCACCGTGGGCTCCGCCGATCGGCAATGCTGACGTCGTGACGGCGGCGAAGCGCGAGAGCGACCGATGGGACCGATGGGCGCCGTGGTTGGTCGTCGGTGGTCTGTTCACGCTGGCCACGTCGGTGGTGCTGTTCCTGATCGTGCGGCCGCTCGGCCACGGCGTGTTCGAGTATCCCGACTTCAACGTGTACCGCGACACCGGTCGACGCCTGCTCGATGGCCATTCGCTCTACACCACCGATCCCAAGATTCTGCCCTTCACCTATCCACCCTTCGCCGCCGTCGTGAGCGCGATCTTCGCCCTGTTTCCCAAGAAGGTGGCCGGCTTCGGGTGGTTCCTGGCCAACATCGTCATGCTGCTGGTGATCGTCCGAATCGTCTTCCGGCCCGCCCTCGACCGTCTGCCGCGCTCGGCGGTCCTCGCCTCCTTGCTGGTGCTGACGGCGGCCATGTTCTGGGTGCGGCCGATCAACGACACCCTCGACTGGGGTCAAATCAATCTGTTCCTGCTGTTGCTGGTGCTGGTCGATGGTATGGGGGTCACCCGGATACCGCGAGGCCTCCTTGTCGGCATCGCCGCCGCCATCAAACTGGTCCCCGGCATCTTCGTCGTCTACTTCGTCGTGACGCGTCAGTGGAAGGCGACCGCCACCGCCGTGGGCAGCCTGGTCGGATGCATCGCGCTCACCCAGCTCATCGCTCCGGCGTCATCGTGGCAGTACTGGACCAAGACGCTGTTCGAGAGCAACCGCATCGGTAACAGCCGCTACTACTCGAACCAGTCGCTGCTGGGCATGGTGCAGCGGGTGGCGCCGGGCCAGTGGGTGCCGGTGGTGTGGGGGGTGCTCGGCCTGGTGATCGTCGTGCTCGGGTTCCGACGGGTGCGTCAGGCCTACCTGGCCGGCGATGTGCTGGCGGCCTTGGCCATCACCGGGTTGCTCGGCTGTCTGTTCTCGCCGATCTCGTGGTTCCACCACTTCGTGTGGGTGCTGCCGGCGCTCGGTGTGCTGGTCGACGACGGCCGTGATCGTCGTCGAGTGATCGTGGCCGCGCTGCTGGCGCTGCTCGTCACGACGAGCCTGCCCTATGTCGGTATCCACCTGATCGACGCCGGCGGCGCCGTCGGCGCGCTGGGCTGGATCCTCGAGAACTCACTCGGGTTGATGACCGTGGCCCTGGTGCTGGCCCTGCCCTACCGCACGCGGCGAGTCACGCGGGCCGAACCGATCGAGGTCGAGCCCGATCCGGTCGCCGTCGCCTGATTTCTTCGGTCACCCGATCGCCGACGCGGAAATAACGAGTCGTGATGCCGCGCTACCAGCTGATCTTCGGTCAGCCGAACCGGCGGGCGGTCGCTGGGTGCGTCAGACCTCAGGTGGGGTGGGCGTTGGGGTCGGGTAGCAACGAGTACTCGGGGTTCATGATGGCGAGCTGGCCTCGGTTCTCGAGCACCATGCCCTCGACCTCCATCCAGGCCCCGACTCGCAGGCCGGCGATGCGGGGGCGGCCCATGAAGATCACCGTCAGGCCGCCCGTGGCATCGACCAGCGTCGCCTCAAGGGTGGCGATGCCGCCGGCCCAGGGCTGCACGCGTAGGGCTCGGATGCGTCCCCGCACCCGTACCCGCTCCCGCCACCGGCAATCACCGATCGGCTTGGCCACCGTGGCCCGGTCGAGATCGTCCCGTGCCGACGTGGGGCTCACGCGGTGCCCGAGTCGTCACCCGGATCGTTGGTGAACACGCTGATGGCCGCTTCGGCTTCGGCACCCAGTTCGGACGCCAGCTTCGAACCGGTATGGGATCCGAGGTGATACGGCACGAAGGTGACGTTGGCGTGGCGGACGTCGGTGAGGGTCTTGGCGATGGCGTCGGCGGTGTGGTCGTGCAGGAACCGGTGCCAGAAGCGCCGGTATTCGCGTCGAGGGATGAGCACAGTGACCTCGGTGTTGCCACCGGCGGCCGCCTCGGCCACGGCTTCGAGCACGCCGCGAGTGATGCGTCGGTCGGGGCAGTCGACGATCTCGAGCGGCAGGCGCGACAAGCCGAGTCGGGTCCATTCTTCAGCCAGGACCTCAGCCTTGTGCTCGTCGGTCGCGAAGTGGATGGCCTTGAGATCGTCGGGGGTCAGGGTGCGGGCGTACTGGATGGCCCGGGCCGAGCTGCGATCGAGCTTTTCGATCAGCACGATCACCGAGTGGTAACGCAGGATCGGGGCGCTGGCCGCCTCGGCTGCTTCGGCTTCGAGCTCAGCGTTCTCGCTCTCGTACGCATGGTTCAGACGCACCAGCAGGATGACCATGATCGGCACCAGCAGCATGATGAACCAGGCGCCGCCCTCGAACTTGAAGATCCCGATCACGACGGTGACCACGGCAGTGGTCACCGCGCCCAGGCCATTGACGAACAGGCCGACTCTCCAGCCGACCTCCTTGTCCTTGATGTGCTTCTTGGCCATGCCGGCCTGCGACAGGGTGAACGAGCTGAACACCCCGATGGCGTAGAGCGGAATGAGGGCGGTGACGTCGGCCTGGAAGATGATGACCGGAATCGACCCGGCGATGGCCAGGGCGATGATGCCGTTCGAGAACACCAGGCGGTGGCCCCGCTTGGTGAGCTGCTTGGGCATGAAGGCGTCGTCGGCGTGGAAGCTGGCCAGCCGGGGGAAGTCGGCGAAGCTGGTGTTGGCCGCCAGCACCAGGATCAGCATGGTGGCCGCCTGGGTGAACAGGAACAGCACATGGCCGGCCGGCGTGGTGCCGTAGATGGCCTTGGCCGCCTGGGCGAGCACCGTCTGGCTTTCACTCGGGATGATGTGCATGGTGGCCGCCAGCCACGAGATGCCGAGGAACATGATGCCGAGCAGGGTGCCCATGATCACCAGGGTCTGGCGGGCGTGGGTGGCCTCGGGGGGCTTGAAGGCCGGGACGCCGTTGGAGATGGCCTCGACACCGGTCATGGCCGCGCCACCCGATGCGAAGGCGTGCAGGATCAGCAGGATCGTCGCCGCTCCGGTGGCCTCGAGCGCGACCGGGTCGGCCGCGGGTACGTAGTGAAGGCCATCGCCAAAGGCCGCCTTGTAGATGCCCATGCCGATCATCAGAAACATGCTGATGATGAACAGGTACGTCGGGACGGCGAAGATCTTGCCGGACTCTTTGACGCCACGCAGGTTGCCGACACAGATGATGGCGATGAAGGCCAAGGCGATCGGCACCCGGTAGGGATACACGACGTGGAAGGCCGAGTAGAGGGCGGCCACGCCGGCTGAGACCGACACCGACACGGTGAGGATGTAGTCGGTGAGCAAAGCGACACCAGCGACCTGGGCCGGGATGAGGCCCAGGTTGTCCTTGGTGACGATGTAGGCGCCACCCGCCGACGGGTAGGCCTTGATGGTCTGGCGGTAGCTGAAGATCAGGATGACCAGCACCGTGACCAGGGCCAGGGTGATCGGCACCAACAGGCTGAACGCCACCAAGCCGACCGCACCGGCGCCGAGCATGAGGGTGCGCAGGATCTCCTCGCTGGCGTACGCGGTCGACGACAGCGCGTCGGACGCGAACACGGCGAGGGCGGTGGGCTTGCCCAGGCGTTCGTGGGCGAGCTGGTCGTTGCTCAGCGCCTTGCCCAGCACCTTGCTCTTGATCCGGAACCCGCGGGTCTCAGGGATCTCGATCTTGGGCGTCGGGGGAAGCGGGGTGATCGCCGAACGATCCTGGGTCAACGAGCCTTTGGCCATAGTCTTCTTATTCAACACCCCTATTGACCCCGGGTGGTACTCGGCGGGGACGCCGTTCATCGAGTTGTCACGTTGGGCCGATACGCTCGCTCACTTCATGCCCACCCCGCTTCACCTGTTGCCCGATCTGCTTCGCGACGAACCGGCCCTCACCCAGGTCCTGGGCCGGTCGAGTGCCGTCCTCGCCGTGCCCGAACCGGCCCGTGCCGTCGTGGTGGCCGCC
>JAYUBX010000276.1:0-4604 GCA_043740665.1 Candidatus Neomicrothrix sp. | reverse complement strand
ATGCCCGTTCCTCGAGCAGGATGCGGTGGTAGCGCTCGACTTTGCCGTTGGTCTGAGGGCGCCGGGTTCGGGTCTTCTTCACGGTCGTGTTCGTCGCGGCGCAGGCGCGATGCCAGAGCCCGGAGCGGTAGCACGAGCCGTTGTCGGTGATGACCCGTTCACAGTCGACGCCGATAGCGGTGAACCAGCTGGCGGCTCGACCCCAGAACCGTGCTGCGGTGACGGCTTGTTCGTCGTCCAGGATCTCGGAGTAGATGATGCGGGACCGGTCATGGAGCGCGGTGTGGATGTAGCGGTAGCCCGCTCCGCTGTGGCCGCCGTGACTGTCGTTGCCTCGGCCGTGGAGGCGCCAGCCGCCCGCGGCGGGGATCGCGGCGATCTTCTTGACGTCGACGTGGATCAGCTCACCGGGCCGTTTAGGGAACTCGGGCTGGGCGAGCTCCGAAGTGATTGGTGGTCAGGAAATGTGGAGGTTGTGAGTGTGCGAGCATGACGGGGCGAGGAGGTCGCGATGCATGCTCTCGAGGCGATCAGTGATGCCCTGCGGATCGCGTTCTCGATGACGTGGGAGATCCTGTGGGCCCTCATCCTCGGGTTCGCGCTATCAGCCATCGTGCAGGCGCTGGTGCGCCGCTCGACGATCACCCGCCATCTCGGCGACGACCGCCCCAAGACGCTCGCGGTCGCGACCGGGCTCGGGATGGCCAGTTCGTCGTGCTCCTACGCCGCCGTCGCGCTGGCCCGGTCGTTGTTCCGCAAGGGCGCCGACTTCACCGCGGCCATGGCGTTCGAGATCGCGTCGACGAACCTCGTGATCGAGCTCGGCATCATCCTCGCCCTGCTCCTCGGATGGCAGTTCACCCTCGCCGAGTTCATCGGCGGACCCATCATGATCGTGTTCATCGCCGTGCTGTTCCGGCTGTTCCTGCGACAACGCCTGCTCGACGATGCCCGCTACCAGGCCGACCAGGCCGTGGCCGGATCGATGGAAGGCCACGCCGCCATGGACATGAGCGTGCAGACCGGAGGCTCGTTCTGGCAGCGGCTCCGCTCGGCTGATGGGTTCACGTCGGTCTCGCACATCTTCGTCATGGAATGGGCGGCGGTGCTGCGCGACATCGTCGTCGGCCTCCTCATCGCCGGAGCCGTCGCGGCGTGGGTGCCCGAGACGTTCTGGCAGCGGTTCTTCCTCACCGACAACGAGACTGCCGCGAAGATCTGGGGGCCGATCGTCGGGCCGCTCGTCGCCGTGGTCAGCTTCGTCTGCTCGATCGGCAACGTCCCGCTCGCTGCCGTGCTGTGGAACGGCGGCATCAGCTTCGGCGGGGTGATCAGCTTCATCTTCGCCGACCTGATCATCTTGCCGATCATCGTGATCTACAAGAAGTACTACGGCTGGCGCATGGCGCTGTTCATCACCGGCACCTTCTACGTCACCATGGTCGGTGCTGGGTACGTGATCGAGATCCTCTTCGGTGTTCTCGGCCTGACCCCCACGGAGCGCAACGCCATGGTCCTGCAGTCATCCATCTCGTGGAACTACACGACCTATCTCAACATCGTGTTCCTGGCCCTCACCGCGGTGCTGCTCGTCCGGTTCGTGCGCACCGGCGGCATGGCCATGTTGAAGATGATGGGCGGCTCGCCGGACGCCATGAGCCACGACCACGGGGCTACTTGAGACTCGCGGCCGAATTCGGGCAGCAGGGCGCTGCACAATTCGAACCGCCTCGGCGTGGGCCTCCCGGCAGACCCGCCGTAGGTCAAACCTCCGTATGAGCTCCCTCGCGTGGTGGGGGTTGGGTTCACCGCGAGGTGGGCCACGAGCGTGATGCTCGGTGTGTGCCTCCAAAGTGCGGAAGGACGGTAACGGGATCGTCACCGCGCTCGATGCGCAAGGACGAGAGCATCGTCGACAGGTCGGCTTCGCCAGTCGGCTCACGGCGCTACTGAGATCCGTCGACGCACCCAGGCCGCGTCTGCACCCTGCTTCCCGAAAGGGGGCCCAAATCCCGGTCACTGGCGCCCATCACGGGAGCTGCTCGCGGTGATCTCGTCATCTACCGGGGGGCTCTCCTCGTTCGTCGGTGGCTCGCAGGATCTCGTCGAGTCGGAGCAGGTCGGCCGTTGTGACGATGCCGACGAAGCGTCCGTTAGCGTCGATCACGGGCAGGAGGTCGAGGCCGGTGCGGTCCATGGCACGGACTGCTTCGGCGATCGTCCAGGTCGGGCTGGCGCACGGTGCGTCGTTGCGGGCGATGGACCCGACGGTCGTGGTGGGCCACTGGTCGTTTGGGATGGCGGTCAGGTCGTCGACGCTGACGAGGCCCACGTAGGTGGCGCCGTCGAGGACGGGGACGGTCGTGTGGCGGGTGACGAGGAGGTGGTTGGCGATCAGGTGGTCGAGGGTCGTGTCTGGTGGCGTGGTGAGGACGTCGCTTTGGATGGCGGCGGTGAGGGGGAGCGCGAAGCGTCGTTCGAGGTGCCCACCGCGGTCGCTCGATTGGTAGGTGGAGACGGATGACGAGCCCATCATGAGCTGGGAGACGACCGTGGCGATGAGCCCGGGGACGATGAAGCCGGGGCGCCCGGTCGATTCGGCGACGAACATGACGGCGGCCAGCGGTGTGCGGTAGCCCGCGCCGAGGAACGCGGCGACTCCGATGACCGGGAACAGGGTCTGGGTGGGCTCGGCCAGCCCTCCACCGCAGAGCCGACCGACGAGCGCCCCGCCGACCACCAGGGGGACGAACAGTCCGCCGGCCCCCCCGCCGCCGACCGTCGCCGAGGTGGCGGCGGTGCGCAGGGCGAGGAGCAGCGCGACGGCCCACCAGGCCCTGGTGTCGGCGGCGAGCCAGGCGATGACGTTGTAGCCGGCACCGAGTGTGAGGCTCTCGCCGTAGACGATCCGGCTGATCACGGTGAGCGCCCCGAGGATGGCGGCGGCACCGCCGACTCGGACGGCGGGGTGGAGGGTTCCGCTGAGGCGTTTGGCGGCCTTGACGAGCCAGGCGAACCCGCGTGCGCCGAGCCCGGCCAGCACACCGACCAGCGCCGCCCCGGCGAGCTCACGGAGCGCGAACGGGGGCGAGCCGTCGATCGGGAACAGAGGTGTGGTGCCGTAGATAGCGATGTACACGAGATACCCAGTGACTGACCCGACCAGGGCCGGGAGCAACATGCGCTTGGCGGTGTCGTCCCGGAAGGGGACCTCGAGGGCGAAGATGGCTCCGGTGACCGGCGTCTTGAAGATGGCGGCCACGCCGGCCGCCGCGCCGGCCACCATCAGCACCTTGGTGTCGGTGAGGGTGAAGAGCCGACGGAACCGGGCTTGCAGGGCCGTGCCGATCGTCGAGCCCAGGTAGATGGAAGGCCCTTCGAAGCCGAGTGCCCCTCCTGCGGCCAGCGTGGCGATCGAGGCGACGACGCGACCCAGCGCCGGGCGAAGGTCGAGCGGATGGGCCTGATCGTGGAAGTTGCGGATGTACTCGTCGGACGTGGATGGGCTGGCGCCCGCGGCGAGCCATCTGAGCGCCAACGCCGCCACGATCAGCCCGACGCCGGGAGCGACGACCTGGGCTGCGATTGGGAGTTCGTAGAGCCGTTCGAGGGCCTGCCGGCCGGTGATCCACTCGAAGCCGGCGACCGCCAGCCCGGTGAGTGCGCCGGTGAGGGCCGACAACAACAACACCTCCCGTGACCGACGGGCGAAGCCGCCGAGATGAAAGCGAACAGCAGACGTCATGGCTGGCCGATGCGGGAGTCGAGTCCATCTACGAGGGCCCGAAGTCCAACCAGGAACTGCTCCTCGGTGACGAACCCGCGGATGGCGACGCTGAACGGGTCATTGGCGTCATCCAGCTGAGCCGTCTCCTCGGGGCCGCGGCGACGGGCGGCTTCGAGCGCGCAGAACCCGACCGTGTAGGTGTGCACCGCGGCATAGGCGCGCACTGCTTCGTCGGGCGGGAAGCCCGCCGCCGCCAGGACGACCATGGCCGCCTCGAGGCGGTGCCGTGCCGCCGGCGTCGTGACCGGCTGGCGGGTGAACAACCCGAGCGCTGCGGGCTGGTCGCGGAAGAGGTCGCGAAGACCCTGCGCGAGTAACTCGATCCACTGGCACCAGTCCACCGATCGGTCGGGAGTGCCGACGGCGCCGAGGAGCTCGTCCACCAGCGCGCCGACGATCTCGTCCATGTCGCGCACATGGCGATACAGCGCCATGGGGGTTACGCCCAGCCGCGCCGCCAACGTGCGGCTGCTCAGGGACTCGAGCCCCGACTGTGCAGCTTGCTCCTGAGCGGCATGGAGGACGGACTCGCGGGTCAGTGCGACTCGACGCGCTCGCCTGGGCGGTCTCGGCTGGCTCATCGGCCCCCCTCGCAGGTGGGATCGGAGCCGTTCGGCGGCGTACTGCGCTCAGCGTGCTTGGCGGGCCAGACGCCGATGAGCTGTCGAACAGCGACAACCCCGACGAACACCGCGATCAGGACGAAGAAGCGCGCCCAGTTGGCACCGTGTCCGGTCTGAGCCTCTTGTACGTGGAGTTGAAATGTCGTTCGGGTCATGGGTCAGACTTCAAGCGATTGATGATTGGTATCCGCGTA
>JAYUBX010000275.1:0-2466 GCA_043740665.1 Candidatus Neomicrothrix sp. | reverse complement strand
GTCGGCACCCAATATCGGTCGGCCGTCTACGCCACCGCTCCGGGACAGCTCGGAGCCATCGAGGCGTCTGCCGGCCGGTATCAGGCGCGACTCGAAGCTAAGGGCTACGGGCCGATCATGACCGAGATCGGCGAGGCGTCGACCTTCTACTTCGCCGAGGGCTACCACCAGCAGTACCTGGCCAAGAACCCCGGCGGGTATTGCGGTCATGGCGGTACCGGGGTGTCGTGCCCGATCGGTTTGGCCGGCGTCGACGGCGACTGATCGGCCCGGTCGACCGACCTGACGTCATGCGGTGCGGCGCAGTTCGTGCCGGAAGGTGATGCTGATGCGGGGTCCGGCTCGACGCACCTTGGGCACGGTGTGCTGCCAGGTGCGCTGGCACGAGCCCCCCATCACCAACAGGTCGCCGCCGCCGAGCGAGAACCCGATCGATGCACCGCCGCCGGTGGGTCGCAGCTTGAACGAACGCGGCTCACCCAGCGACACGATGGCGACAACGGCGTGGACCCGGTCGCGAGCGATGCGGTCACCGTGCCAGGCCACGCTGTCGTTGCCGTCGCGGTAGAGATTGAACCCGGCCGATCGGAAGGCGATGTCGTAGCGGTCTGACAGCGCCCGCCGGATCGTGTCGATGGTGGGTCCGGTGATCGGGTCAGAGCGGGCGCCGCGCCAGGTCGCGGTCAGGCGCGGTTGGTCCATCAGCTCGCCGTACATGGCGACCTGATGCGACGACCAACCCATGCCGTCGAGCAGTCGGTCGAACAGGTCAGCCGAGCCGGACAGCCAGCCCGCCGCGTGGTCGACCCAGGCATCGGGAGGCAGCACCCAGCGGTGGCATCCGGCGAACGTCGGGTCGGGCGCAGGCGAGCCGAGCTCGAACAGCGTTGGCCGCCAGGTCGCCACCGGATCGGGGAGCGAGAACGAACGGACGTTCGACATGTCTGGCACCCTAACCCGGACCTGGTCGCGAGGTGCGCATCACGGTTCGGGCTGCAGGTCGTGACCTAGGCTCCGGCGACCGTTTGATGGAGGGATCGCCATGACCGACGCCGAAGATCCGAACGCAGGGGATCCCACCCCCCACGACCCGACTGGGGCAACCGGCGGTGCCGGTGACGAACCCACCACGGCGACTCCGGCGACTCCTCCGCCCGCGGCACCGGCTGATGCGGGTCCGCCGACGGCGGCCTATGGGGCGGCGGCTGTCGCCCCCGGTCCCGCGGTAGCGCCGGCCGGAGGCGAGGCGCCGAAGTCGACCTGGAAGTCGCCGATCGGCATCGCCGTCATCGTGCTGTTCGTCTTGGTGCTGGGTGGCGGCGTGGCGTTGTTCTTCATCGCCCGCAACGACAAGAGCAGCACGCCGAGCACGACCACGACGACGTCGACCACGACGACGTCGACCACCACCAAGCCCACGACCACCACCACCAAGCCGACCACGACGACGACGGTGCCGGCGACCACCACCACGATCCCGGCGACGACGACGACCATCAAGCCCATCACCAGTTCGACCGTGGCCCCCTAGGCCACCGGCCGCCCCTTGACTGCCGAGCACGATCGCATCAGCGGTCCTGATGCCGACCGCTGGCGCGAGTGGGGGCCGTTCCTGGCCGAGCGTTCGTGGGGCACCGTCCGCGAGGACTACAGCGCCGACGGCGAGGCGTGGACCTCGTTTCCCCATGAACAGGCGCGATCGCGTGCCTATCGCTGGGTCGAGGACGGTATGGCCGGCATCTGCGATCGGCGCCAGGGTCTGTGCCTCGGGTTGGCCATGTGGAATGGCACCGACGCGATCCTGAAGGAGCGAATGTTCGGCCTCACCGGCCGTGAAGGCAATCACGGCGAGGACGTCAAGGAGTGCTACTGGTACCTCGACGGGGTGCCGAGCCACTCGTGGCTGCGCTGGCGCTACCACTATCCGCAGGCACCGTTTCCCTACGCTGACCTGATCGACGAGAACGCCCGTCGTGGCTTCGACGACCCCGAGTACGAACTGCTGGACACCGGGATCTTCGACGACGACTGCTATTTCTCGGTGGTGGTCGACTACGCCAAGGCCTCGCCCGACGACTTCTGCATGCGCATCACCGCTCGCAACCACGGCGCGTCGCCCGCGCCGTTGCATCTGTTGCCGCAGCTGTGGTTTCGCAACGTCTGGTCGTCGGGACAGAAGGCGGGTTCGGCCGCGTGGCGGCCTCGACTGCGGGTGATCGGCGACGGTTCGGCCCTCGAGCTCGACCATCCTCGGTTGGGTCGATGGCAGGCCCGTGCCACCGACGGGTCGGGCACCGCCGTCGGCCAGTGGCTGTGCTGCGAGAACGAGACGAACGTGGCGGCGGTCTATGGCGATGCCGCAGCGGCCTCGACCCAGCCGCCCCCGACGGCGTTCCCGAAGGACGGCATCAACGATCACGTGATTGCCGGCTCCGACACGGTTGACCCGAGTGGCGTCGGGTCTCG
>JAYUBX010000274.1:0-4606 GCA_043740665.1 Candidatus Neomicrothrix sp. | reverse complement strand
TGGCCCCGCCGCGAGCCGCCCTACGTCGCCGACGAGACCACCTTCGCCGAAATCCTCGCCACCGCCACCGCCAGCTGACCCTCTCCGGTCGGGCTGATTGGGGTCGGGCCGACCGGCGCCCGTAGCATTGGGTCTGTGCGCCTTCCCCGGATCTCGGCGCGGACCTACCGCTGGATTTGTGCTGCCACGGTGGCCGCCGTGGTGATCATCGTGGTGACCGGCGCGGCGGTGCGGCTCACCGGTTCGGGCCTCGGATGCACCGACTGGCCCACGTGCACCAAGAGCCAGCTGGTGTCGGTCACCGGCTACCACCGCAGCATCGAACAGCTGAACCGGCTGTTCACCGGGGTGGTGTCGGTCGCCATCATCCTCGCCGTTGCTGGCTCGGTGGTGCGCAGGCCCCGCCGGCGCGATCTGCTCGGGTGGTCGCTCGGCTTGGTCGCCGGCTTGATCGGCCAGATCGTCCTCGGCGGCATCACCGTGATCTTCGATCTGTGGCCGCCGCTGGTCATGGGCCACTTCGTCCTGTCCGCGATCCTGGTCTGGAACGCGGTCGTGCTGTTCGACCACGGCGGACGACCTGATCTGGTCGATCCCGATGACCCGACCCGTGCCCTCGATCCCGGTTACCCGGCCGGCAGCTCGATCGCGGTGCCGAGGGTCCGGCAGATCAGCCGGGTCATGGTCGGGGCCGCCGCCGCGGTGCTCGTCACCGGCACCGTGGTCACCGGCACCGGTCCTCACGGCGGCGATGAGCACATTCGCCGACTGCCTTTCTTCGTCGAGGACGTCGCCCGCATCCACAGCATCACCGCGTGGATCTTCCTTGGAATCGCCATCACGACCCTGTGGCGGGTGTACCGCGACGGCGCCAGCCCATCGCTCCATCGACGGGGTGCCGTGCTGATCGCGATGATCGTGGCCCAGGGGGCCATCGGCTACACGCAGTACTTCCTGGGGGTGCCACCGGGCCTGGTGGCGATTCATGTTGCGGGGGCGATGGCTGTGTGGATGGCCGCCATCTGGTTCCACCTGGGGCTGATCGTGTACCCCGAACCCGACGCGCAGGTGACCCGGACGCCGGAATGGGCGACACTGGCACCATGACGTGCTCGGCCACCATGCCCGCGCCGGCCGAGATCGACGAGATCACGCCCGACGAGGCCACCGATCCCGACCGTCCGTGGGTCGTCCTCGTCTGGAACGACCCGATCAACCTGATGGACTACGTGACCTTCGTGCTGCAAAAGCTGTTCGGTTACCCGCTGGCCAAAGCCGAGCGGCTGATGCTCGACGTGCACGAAAAGGGTCGGGCCACCGTGTCGAACGGCAGTCGCGAGAAGGCTGAGCTCGACGTCTTCCGGCTGCACGAACACGGCCTCTGGGCCACCATGCAGCAGGACTGATCGCCACCATGCCCCGAGGAGGGATCCCCCTGCCGGGGCGATGGAACCCGCCGCCGCTCGTCGAGGCTGTCCCCAACGGCTTCCGGGTCAATCTCGGCCGCCTCGAACGCCTGGTCCTGCAGCAGACGTTCGACGACCTGCGGGTGTTGCTCGCCGGCCGTGACCCGTCGACCCGCCGGTTGTTCCCCAACGCGTATGTCGACAACCCCGAGCAGGAAGCCGAATACCAGCGCCTCGTCGGCGACGACCTGGCCCAATCGCAGCTCGATGCCCTCGACGTGGTCGAGCGATCGATCGACGGCAGCGTGATCAGCGCCGCCGAGCTCGAGCAGTGGATGCGATCGTTGAACGCGGTACGGCTGGTGATCGGCACCCAGCTCGACATCGCCGAGGACGACGAACGTCCCGCCCGCAGCGACCCCACCTACGCGCGCTACGGCGTCTATGACTTCCTGACCCAGCTGTTGGCCTGGATCATCGATGCCCTGGCATCGGAACATCGCCGCTGAGCGTCAGTGGCAGGCCACGACGGCGGCTGACATCGAGTCGAGGAATTTCTGGTGGATCGCGGTCGACTCCGCATCGTTGCCGAGGTCGGCCAGGGTCAGCTGATCGAGGACCTTGTTCGAGATGCAGTCCACCACCGTTGCCGTGGCACCCTGCTCGAAGCCTGCCTCCACCACCTGAAGCCGAACAGCCAACAGCTCGATGGCGGCCACCGACTGATCGGTCCCGGACAATTGCGCATCCTTGCCTGGGTCGCACGCGTTGAGCTCGACGTACGAACGCGACGTCGAGGTCGAGGCCGAGTCGGCCGGACCCTGGGCAACCCATTGGTCGAGCATGACCTTCATCGCCTCGGTGTCGGCTGAGGTCTTGCCGTCGTAGCGAGCCCGGACGCAGACGGAGCCATCGGACTTCGAGTAGGTGAGCGCCGAGTCACCCGCCCATCCGTCGACCGCCTTGGCGGCCACGTTGCCGGGCAAGCGGCGAGCCAACATGAGGTACCAGGTCGTGGCACCGAGCGGACTGGCGTCGAGCTTCTTCTCGGCATCACCGACAACCGGCACCTCGACCGAGACGGGAACCTGATCGGCGAAATAGGTGAAGATGTCAAGCAGGGCCGCCTCGCTGGCGGGAGGATGCTTGATGGCCTCGTCGATGGCGGGATTGCCGCCCTTGGCCTTCAGCGTTGCGACGAACGGCGGGCCGATGATGTAGGGCGCCGTGAAGTTGGCGACCAGCACCTGCGACGACTTGTCGTAACCGGCCGTGCCCGAGCTCTGCTTCGATTCACTCTGGTAGGACGCCTTGTCGGCGACCGGGAGCTGCTCGACGTAGGCGTTCTCGACGCCGACTGCGTCGCCTTCGACCACGGCGCGGAACGCGCTGCGTTCGCCATCATCCTTGGTCTTCTCGAGCCGATTGAGATCGAAGTACTGGTCCTGCAGCACGTGGGTCATCTCGTGGGCGAGGGTCACGCGGAGCGCCGGAGTCATGTCGGTGCCACGGACCCTGATCTTCTTGGTCTTCGGGTCGTAATAGGCCAGGGTGCCCCCGCTCTGCAGGTCCTGGCTCTGCTGATAGAGGTCGACGTCGCCCGAGATCAGGCCCAGTGCGCGATAGCCCGCCGACAACTGATCGATCTGCTGCTTCTCGGCCGCCGTTGGGCCATTGGCGCGGCTGAGCGTCTTGGTGAAGGCGTCATCGGTCATGAACTCGATCTCGACCGGGTGCTTGTACTTCAACCCCCGAGTCGCCTCGTTGAACGAGACGATGTCGGTGACGCGCGAGTCCCACTGCTTCGGGTAGTGCGGCCCGGTGTCACGGGTGACGAACAACGCAACGACGGCGGCGCCCGCCACGACGAACACGATGGCCGCCGCCACCGCGACGAGCACGCGTGGTGACCGGCCGCTCGGTTGCGCCGGCGGATGGGCGTGCGGGTCCGACATCGGCTGCCACGCGCCCTCGGGGGGCGGCAACCATGGCGGCGGTGCCCCGGCGGAGGTGGGAACGAACTGCGGGGGGCTGATCGGGGTGGCCGCCGGTTGACCCCACGCCGGCGGCGGAAGCGGCGAGGGTGGTGGGGGCGGAGGCGGAGGAGCCCACCCTGGCGGGGGGGTCGGAGGGTTCGGACCCGAAGGTGGCAGATCGGACATGAGACCACAACCCTATGACCACGTGGCGTCATCAGGGCGGCGCGTCCCGTGTTCACGGCGTCGGTTCAGCAACCGAAAGCCCATCTCGAATTGAGTGTTCTGTGGCCTCTGGTATGTTGTGTTGCCCCATCGGGGATGAGCCCCCATCGTCCAGTGGCCTAGGACGCCTGCCTTTCACGCAGGTAACACGGGTTCGAATCCCGTTGGGGGTGCTGTCAGGCAATACCGAGGTCCCGTGGTGCAGTTTGGAGTGCACGCCGCCCTGTCAAGGCGGAGGTCGCGAGTTCAAATCTCGTCGGGACCGCTACAAGTTCATGCCACTCGGCGCGTGAGCACGATCGTGGTCGGGTAGCTCAGTTGGCAGAGCGACCGCCTGAAAAGCGGTAGGTCACCGGATCGACGCCGGTCCCGACCACCACTCGAAGCTGGAGGAACCCCTGCTCAGGCGGGGGTTCCTGCAGTTTTGGCTCATCGGGCTCGGCTCCGGCTTCCGTCGTGTCGCGCGTTTGTCGCGCTGCTAGAGAGCCCTTGGAAGTATCCTATAGGGGTAGTAGAGTTTTGCCATGCCTCGTGGGAACCCATCACCCAAGCTCGCCATCACCGTTGATCCCGAGGTCCACGACCAGGTGCTCGTGGCAGCCAAGGCGGACGGTCTGAGCGTCTCTGCCTGGATGACCAACGCGGCAAGGCGCGCTCTGCTCGTCCGCGACGGCCTCACCGCCGTTGCGGAGTTCGAAGCGGAACACGGCGCGTTCAGCGAGGCCGAACTCGCGTCCGCACGCCGTCGCGTGGACCGCCAACTCAGCTCAGTAGCGCCGAAGCGCTCGGCGTGAACATCGTCTACGACGCCGGCATGCTCGTCGCCGGGGACCGCAACGACAGAGAGGCCTGGGCCGACCATCGCGTCCGTCTCGAGCTCGGCCTCACACCGATCGCCACGGCACCGGTGGTCGCGCAGACCAGCCGATCCGGTCGACAGGCACAGCTGCGCCGTCTGCTGCGTGGATGCGACATCGTCCCGTTCGCGCCTGACCAGGC